>JAIRTN010000100.1 GCA_031254905.1 Coriobacteriales bacterium | reverse complement strand
CCGACAAGTAAATGCTAGATTATCAAGCAATTTAGGTGTGCCACCATGTCATCTTCAAGCGTACCGTATCGCACCTGCGTAGAGCGCCTGTTAGAGCTTCAGGCGCCCTCGCGTCTTGGCAAGCAGGATGCGACCCTCTTTAACGCCCACCCCGGCGATGAGCAACGAGCCGAGCAGCTTCTCGGCTGGACCTCTCTCTGTTCCCGCCCCCCGCTGCCCATTCGCGAAATCCGCGAGTGCGCCGAAGCAATCCGCGCCGAGGGCCTCGAAGCCGTCGTGCTCATCGGTCAAGGCGGCTCATCTCAGGCCGCCATGACCATCACAAAACTCCACGAAGTCAGCAGCGGCACGAGCGGCAGCAGCGGCACGAGCGGCAACGGCAACGGCAGTGGCGGCACGAGCGGAAACGGCAGCGGCAGCAGCGAGGACGTCGCCTTCCGCACCATGGACTCCCTCTCCCCGGTCTTTGTCGAGCATATCCTCGGCGGCTCATCGCCCGCGCGGACCCTCTACATCGTTTCTAGCAAGTCGGGCTCAACCATAGAACCCCTCATGCTCGAGCGCGTCGTCTGGCGCTATGTCTCAAAGGAGTTGGGCGAGCGCGAAGCCGCAAAACGCTTCGTCGCTATCACCAGTCCCAACAGCAACCTTGAGCAACTCGCTCTCAGCCGCGGCTACCGCCTCATCCTCCCGGCCCCGCCCAACGTCGGCGGCCGCTTCTCCGCGCTCACGGTATTCACGCTCTTTCCGGCGGCCCTCGTCGGCATGGACATCGACGAAGTCATCGCCTCGGCCCTCAAAACCGAGCAAGCCTGCACCCTCGACAGCGCAAGCAACCCCGCGCTCAAACTGGCCTGCTTCCTCTACAGCGGCTACCAAAAAGGGCGCGACAAATTCTCGCTCATCCTGCCCCCGTCCGGGCAAGTTTTCGGCCTGTGGGTTGAGCAAATGGTTGCCGAATCGCTAGGCAAAGAGGGCAGGGGCATCCTGCCAAACGTCGAGGTCGACGCAAGCATCCTCGCAGTCCCCCGCGACGACCGCTGCGCCATCATCTATGCGGTGGGCAGTTGCGAAGGCTTCGACGAATCCATCATCAACATCGACGAAAACATCCCCGCGCTGCGCTACGAAGTCGACACGCCCTACGAGGCCTTCTCCCGCTTCGTCATCTGGGAATACGCCACCGCCTTCCTCGGCATCCTCATGGGCACCTTCCCCTTCGACCAGCCGGACGTAGAAATCACCAAGCAACTGGTAAGGCAACTCCTGCCCAAGGGGGAGGAAGCGGAGCAACAAGAAAAGAATAATGGGGAGGCAAACGGCCCCGATTTTGGGTCTGCCGCCGTCCCGCCCCACAAATCGGAGGCCTCCCTTGGTCAAGACTTGGCGCCCGTCCTTGAGCTTTCCTTCGACGACGGTCTCATCGAGGTTCTGCGCGTCTGTCCCACCGTCTTCGGCGCCATCGATGCCGCCACCAACGGTGCTAACGGTGCCAACGGCGCCAACGGCGCTGCCAAAGCGTCAACCGACATCACCATCGACCACGCCCTTCGCGCCCTTCTCGGCTCGCTCAAAAGCGGCGACTACTTCTCGCTCAACGCCTTTTTGCCCTTCCGCGACTACGGACGCCGCGAGGCTCTTGAGCGTATGCGCAACCGTGTCGCAAGTCGCCTCGGTGTCGTTTCCTGCCTCGAGATAGGCCCGCGCTATCTACACTCAACCGGGCAACTCCACAAAGGCGGCCCCAATAACGGCGTCTTCCTCATCCTGTCCTCCAACGAGGAAAACGACATCCTCATCCCCGACAAAAACTTCACGCTGGGCATGCTGGCGGCAACGCAGGCACAAGGCGATTTTACGGCTCTCGTATCGCGTGGCCGCCGCGTTATCCACGTGCATCTTGGCGCCAACGACTCAGAAACTCTCTCTCGCTTCGCCGACCGTTTCTGCTCCGCCGTTTCCGCCGTCCGCCGCCCCTAATCCCCGCAGTAACCCCCCCCACGCAGCCGCTCCAACCGCGCCCCACTCGCAACTCTCTTGTGCGCCTGCACCATCTCTCCCTAATGACCCAGCTCGCAGCCGCACGACTAGATTTCTCCCTCCGCCTGCGGCTCCGCTCGAAATGACACTCGTATCCGATAACACTCATAGGTTGTCATTTCGAGCAACGCGAGAAATCCAGTCTCACGGATGGCATCTGAACATCCCTTATGCGGAGGGGTGTGGCGCAAGAGGGTGGTGTGGTCGGCCCCACTCCCTCACTCAATCTCTCCGAAGACGTTGGTGCGGAAGTCCCAAGTGTAGTCACCGGGGACTGTCTGCTTGGGCCTGAGATAGACTGTCACCCAGTACTCGTTGTGCTTGCTGCTGTCTAGGGCAATCTCGCCTTGTAGTCGGGTGTTCGGGTCATGCTCAACGGCGCTGTTCGTCGCAACGTAGCCGGCGTACTCGAAGTACTGCGGCAGGATGTCTACGATTCTGCAGAGCGGGTCCGCCTCAGAAATGTCAACGATAAAATCGGTAAAGTTCGTCACCCCAAGCCCCTGCAAGCCAGATTCGGTCGTAACGTTGTTCACGGTTGTGCCGTTCGTCAGCCGCATGTAGCCCCACGGGGGCAGCTCCACCGAGTTGTTGCTTCGTTCGAGTATTATCTGCCGGAGGTGCAGCTTAAAGACCGGGTCTTCCACTTCACCGGCACGGTGGTAGGTTCTGTTGGTCTGAAGCCCACCGAGTTTTGGCGACGCGATAGTGGCGTAGTTGATAAAATCACCCGACTCGCTGACTCGAGCGTAGATCATAAACTCCGTTGTCCCCGGCTTCAGGGTGTAATCGTACCATGTGGCTCCGTTGCCAGTTTTGGTTCCACCCGAAGGCGAACAGCTTTCGTATATCATCCCCTCGGG
>JAIRTN010000080.1 GCA_031254905.1 Coriobacteriales bacterium | reverse complement strand
AGTTTTGGAGTTTAGGGCGTCGCTCAAGTATCTTGCATGATAGCATAGCCCTCCGCTCTCGGGGCGCATGATGTTGCGAGAGCGTTGCGATGGGCGGGCGAGAGCATTGCGATAGGCGGGGTGGGTTCGTGGTATGATGAGGGGGTGCATCGCAGAACCTAAACAGGCTTGTGGAATGGAGTGTACCATGCAGATTGCCCGTATTATGCAGATACTTGAAGTGGCGGAACTTGCTGCTATTGAGGCCGCGCGCTGGAATGGGCGTGGCGATAAGGTTGCGGCGGACGCGGCGGCGACCGAGGCCATGCGTGCCGCTTTTAACGACATTGAGTTTTCGGGGAGAATTGTGATTGGGGAGGGGGAGCGCGACGAAGCGCCCATGCTTTATATTGGTGAGGAGTTGGGGCGCGGCGGCGAGGAGATTGACATTGCGGTTGACCCGCTTGAGGGCACCAACCTTTGCGCGTATAACCGTCCGAACGCGCTGACGACCATTGCGGTTGCGCCGCGTGGCGCGTTGCTGTTTGCGCCCGACACGTATATGAACAAGATTGCCGCCGGGCCGGCGCTGCTGGGCAAGCTGCATATCGATAATTCGCCTGCTGAGAACGTGCGCGCGGTTGCGGAGGCTTTGGGCAAGCCGATGAGCGAGGTCAATGTGTGTATTTTGCTGCGCGACCGTCACAAGGCTCTGATACAGGCCGTGCGCGAGGCGGGCGCCCGCGTGCGCCTCATCGACGACGGCGACGTTTTCGGCGCCATTGCGACGGCTGTGCCCGGCACCGGCATCGACCTTTATCTTGGCAGCGGCGGTTCCCCCGAGGGCGTGCTGGCGGCCGCGGGGCTCAAGGCCATCGGGGGCTTTTTTCAGGGGCGTTTTGACTTTGGCTCGGACGAAAAGGCTGTTGAGAAGCGGCGGCGCGCTGAGGAGATGGTTGCGGGCGTTGACCTCGACCTCGATGGCGTGCTGGAGTGCGACGCGCTCGTGCGCTCCGATGACGCGGTGTTCATCGCCTGCGGCGTGACGGACGGAGAAATGCTTTCCGGCGTGCGCATCGATGAGGGCGGCTCCATTGTCACCCACGCCATTGTCATGAATGCCTCGGACAGAACTGTCCGCTTTGTGAGGAACGTCCGCCGCGGCGAAGCCGGGGTTGTGCGGTTCTAAATAAGTTTATCCAGTGTCGACTTTCTCGCCGCTGTGGTATCATGTGCCTGCGCGCCCAATGTGCGCGTGTTTTATCCCATCGGGAGCTGTCTTAACGGCTGAGAGGCGATTCGTTCGCGACCGAGAGGAGCGTTCCGGTAATGCGGGGCGCCAAAGCGGAAGTGCGTGTCATGACACAAGCCGCGCCCTCACGAAGCTGTGGTAGCTCTCTCTTAAGAGGGTGGCCGGGAGGCTACCCGAGAGAGGAAGGTCGACCATGCGTAACACAAGAATCCTGATTTTGGTAGAAGTGGCGCTTGCCGTGGCGCTTGCCGCGGTACTCAACGCCATCCAAGCCCGCCTGCCGCTCAATGTTGCGGGCGGCTCCGTCAACCTGTGCATGCTGCCCATCGCGGTTGTGGCGCTGCGGCGCGGTGCGCTCGCGGGGGCAACGGCGGGGGCGCTTTTTGGCCTCATCGATTTTCTCCTCGAGCCCTTCTTCCTCTTTCCCCTGCAGGTCATCCTCGATTATCCCGCTCCCTACCTTCTGTTTGGGCTGGGTGTGGGGCTGTTCTCGCGAATCTATAATAAGGCTGCGGAGAAGGACGAGCGTCGTGTGACGGGCCTGTTCATCGCCCAAAGCACCGGCGTTATTATCGGCGCGCTACTTGTTGGCGGAACCATGCGCCTTGTTTCCCACGTGCTTTCTGGCGTGCTGTTCTTTGCGGAGTACGCGGCCGATTTCTTTGCGGACTATCCCGTTTTGCTGCAGGCGGGAGCCGCCGACACCGGCCTCAACGTCTGGATATACTCGACTGTCTACAACCTGCTCTATATCATTCCGTCGGTTGCCGGCGCGCTCATCTGCGTGCTTGTTGTTATGCCTGTGCTGGCAAAGGCAGTGCCCGCGCAGCGGATTAAGGCTCAGGTGCCGGATGAGGCGCGGGTGTCTTTGTGAACTTGGCGTTTCTGCAACAGCTTGTTGGTTTGGCGGGGGAGGAGGCTGGAGTCGCCGGGGCTGAGGCGCCCACCCCCGACCCCACCGACCCCACCCTCGGCCCTCCGGCGCAATGTGCCCTCATCGTTTCCGGTTCGCCGGAGGGCGCGGCACCTACGCCTACCCCTCTGGCTGTCCCCTCCACCCCCTTTGCCCCCGGCGCCTCTGCCCCATCCCCACTCTCCAGTTTTCTCGCGCAACTGGCCTCCCTCGCCGACTTTATTGTCGCCGTCGACTCGGGCGCCGACCTCCTGCAAAGGGCAGGCCTCACCCCCTCCCTTCTGCTCGGGGACTTCGACTCCGTCGAGCCTAGCACACTCGCAAGCTATTGCGCAAAAGGCGTCGAGTGTGCGCGCTTCGACGCCTACAAAGACGCAACCGACATCGAGTTGGCCTTTGCGGAACTCCTGTCGCGCAACTTCGCCGCCGCCATCGTCGCAAACGCTTTCGGCGGCCGTCTCGACCATGAACTTGCCGCGCTGGGTTGCTGCGCCGAGGCCGCGCGGCAGGGGATAGCCGTAACCGCCGTCAGAGAACGAGAGGCCTGCGTCTTTCTCTGCGCCGAAGGCCCCCGCCCCCGCACAACCCTGCGCCTCGATTGCACGCAAGGCCCCACTCCCACGCTCATCTCGCTCATCCCTTGGGGCGGCGAGGCACGCGCCTCAATCAGCGGCGTCGAATGGCCGCTCAGCCGCGCGCTCCTCACGCCGGGCTCCTCACGAGGCGTTTCCAACGTCTTGCGGGATGCCCGCGTGGACATTCACGTACACACAGGCACCCTCATAATTGTGCTTGAGGAATAAGCAAAATAGGGATTGAAGTGGGGTTAACTCAGAACTTTCGGTAGGCTCAAACGAGGCTTATAAAGGGGGACAAGGACGGGCGCAACATAAGGCCATCCGCCCCAAAATGCAGAAGGCCGGGACAAGCCCAGCCCTCTCGGTTCGCGTATATTCGCAACGATTATACGCGGGCGGCTTTTCCAGCTTTGAGGCACTTGGTGCAGACATTCGCGCGCTTCACATGGCCATCCAGATTGACCGTCACCTTCTGTACGTTTGGACGGTAGACACGATTGGTCACGCGATGCGAGTGGCTGACATTGCGCCCCGCAACGGGGTGTTTACCACAGATTGCACACACTTTAGACATCTCAATCTCTCCTTATATCTCAATTTAAGGGCAGGCAATAGGCCAACCCTGTAAATCCCTGGTGGTCGGAGACGGACTTGAACCGCCGGCACGAGGATTTTCAGTCCTCTGCTCTACCAACTGAGCTACCCGACCATTGTCAAAACTGAATTGCTCGACTATTGCCAAACTGAGCTACCCGACCAGTTTGGCATTTTAGCAGGTAAAAGGCATAGTCACGCTTTTTGTCCTGCAAGCGCAGTTTGCAAGTGTACCACATATTTCAAGAGAGTACTATAAGTAATCGGCATTTTATCATGTCGTCGCCGAGTAGCCCAGAAATAAAATGTGGCTGAAAGCCATTCGTAGCCCAGTAATTAAAATGTGGTCAAACTTCTCCTGTAACCTCAGGAGAAGGAGTGGGCATGTCGATGACCATGGATGCAAGACGACAGATATCAGAGGCTGTGAAGAAGCGCTACGCCAGGGCCACGAAGAAAGCCAAAGGGGCGATCCTTGACAATGTGGTGGAGTTGACCGGATGGTGTCGCAGACACGCTGCTGCGGTGTTGAGGGGCTCTGTCCCCATCCCGAAAACAACACGTCACAGAGGTGTCGCCATCAAAAAGGCAGGGCGCGACGGGCGCGGGCGCAAGCCGAAGTACGGCATGAGGCACAAAGATGTCCTCAAAAAGGTCTGGGCGGCCTTAGACCTCTGTTCCTCAAGGCGCCTTAAAGCCGGGATGGCTGATGCGTTAGATGCCATGGAACGCTTCGGGCATCTGGAACTGGAGCCTTTTGTGAAGACCGACATGCTGTCCATGTCAGCTTCCACCATGGACAAACTCCTGTCCTTTGACCGCAAGGCCATGCAACTCAAGGGCCGTGCCACCACAAAACCGGGCAGCCTGCTCAAAAGCCAGATACCCATAAGACGTGGCACGGAGTGGTCAGAAGACGAGCCGGGATACACCGAGTGCGACACGGTGGCCCACTGCGGTCACTCGGCCAAAGGCGAGTTTTGCTCGACTTTGGATATGACAGATGTCAAAAGCG
>JAIRTN010000029.1 GCA_031254905.1 Coriobacteriales bacterium | reverse complement strand
GAGGCGGCCCTTGCCGCGAAGAACTACGCCGGCTATGACCGCTGCTGTCGCGCTCTTTCAACAGAGGAGGCGCAGGCGCGCATCGACGCCGGCGAGCCCCATACGTGGCGCCTGAAGATACCGCTTGAGCGCGGCGACGTGGTTTTTGACGACGCGGTGTTTGGCACGACGACCTTCCCCGCCACGCAACTCGACGACTTCATACTTCTGCGCTCGGACGGCACGCCGACCTACAACTACGTCGTCTGCGTCGACGACGCGCTTATGGAGATAACACACGTCATTCGCGGCGATGACCACCTCTCCAACACCCCCAAGCAGATACTTGTCTATGAGGCGTTGGGGGTGCCGACGCCACGCTTTGCCCATCTCTCGATGATACTCGGCCCGGACGGCAAACGCCTTTCCAAGCGCCATGGCGCGACGAGCGTTGAGGCCTATCGCGATGAGGGTTACTTCCCCGAGGCGCTGCTGAACTACCTCTCGCTGCTCGGCTGGTCGCTGGACGGCGAGACCACCATCTTCAGCGCCGAGACACTGACCGAGAACTTTTCGCTCAGCCGCGTGTCGAGAAACCCCGCCATCTTCGATGAGGCGAAGCTCGCATGGGTTAATGCTAGCTATCTTAAGACGATGGGCGCTGCGGCCTTTGTCGATGCCCTACTGCCTTTGCTGACGCGCGAGGGTGTTGGACTTGCGTTAGATGAGGCCGAAAACCGCACGTGGTACGAGGCAATCTATCCCCTCGTCGCCGAGCGCGCGAAAACGATGGCGGAAGTCGTGCCGATGATTGCCTATCTCCTCAGTGGTGATACCGTAGCGCTTGACGAGAAATCGGCAGAGAAATGCCTGTATGCTGAGGGCGCAAAAGAGTCGCTTGAACAAGCGCGGGAACTCTTGGCTGATGCAACCTTGCCGTGGAACTCAGCCTCAATAGAAGCGGCGCTACGTGGCATACCCGAGCGCATGTCCGTAAAGCCGAAGCTGGTCTTTCAGGCCCTGCGCGTTGCCGTCTGCGGAAACATGGTTTCTCCGCCGCTCTTTGAATCGCTGGAACTTCTCGGCAGGGCGCACACGCTCGCGCGCATCGAGCGCGCGAGCGAAATGATTGACACCCATCAAGCCACGGGTAACTAAAAAATATCTAAGGAAGCACCCAAAACCCTACAGCAACTCACATATTTGTTGCGCGTAGGCAATCGGGTCATCAAGCGGCAGGCCCTCAATCAAAAGCGCCTGACCGTAGAGCACCTTGGTGTAACGGGTTAAGTCCTCGCCGCGCTCGTCGTCGAAGGCCGCTTTGAGTTTGCCAAACACCGGATGCGCGGCGTTGACTTCCAACACGCGCTCCGCCTTGGCCTCATCCGGCACACCGGGCATCGCGGAAAGCACCTTCTCCATTTCCAGCGAAATCGGCCCCTCCGAGACAATGCAGACCGGCGCGTCGGTCAAACGTGTCGAAACAACGACCTTGTTCACGGCCCCTTCAAGCGCCTCAGTCATAGCCGTAAGCAGCGATTCGTTGTCCTTCTCGATGCGCTCCGCCTCCTCCTTCTCCTCCTCGCTTACCAAATCGAGTTCGGCTGCGCTGACGTTTTTGAGTGGGAAGGAGCGCGGGGATTCTGGGGCGCTTTCAGCCTCGGTGGACCCGTCCTCGTCCCCATTTTCTTGTTCTTCGGAGACAGACGCAGCAACTGTCGATGAATACTCTCCCAGCATGTTGAGGGCAAACTCGTCGACTTCCTCGTCGCAGAGCAGCACGTCATAGCCCTTGGCCAGCGCGCTTGTCACCACCGGCAGCTTCTTGAGGCGCTCGAGGGAACCGCCGACGGCATAGAGGATTTCCGATTGGCCCTCTTTGACGCCGGCTACGTACTCGTCGAGGGTGAGCATTTTTTCTTGGCGTGCCGAGTAGAAGATGAGCAAATCGGCGAGCAGGTCGCGGCGCGAGCCGAAGTCGCTGTAGATGCCGTATTTGAGCGAGCGGCCGAAGTTTTTGAAGAAGTCTTCGTAGCCCGCGCGGTCGTTGGCGCAGAAGTCTACGAGGTCGGCCTTGACGCGCTTCTCGATGCGTTTGGCGATGGCGCGTAGCTGGCGATTGTGCTGCAGGGTTTCGCGGCTGATGTTGAGGGTTAGGTCGGCCGAGTCCACCACGCCGCGCACGAAGTTGAAGCAGTCGGGAATCAGCTCCTCGCACTTTTCCATAATCAGCACGTTGGAGGTGTAGAGCGCAAGACCGCTTTTGTATTCGCGGCTGTAGAGGTCGTAGGGGGTTCGCGCGGGGATGAACAGGAGGGCGTCGAAACTTAACGTGCCCTCGGCGCGAAGGCTGATGCGGCGGGCCGGTGGCTCGAAGTCGTGAAATTCGGTTTTGTAGAACTCGTCGTAGTCTTTGTCGCTGACATCGGATTTGGCGCGTTTCCAGATTGGGGTGATGGAGTTGAGGGTTTCGAGTTCGCGTATGTCCTCGTACTCCACCTGATAGTCGTCGGGGGCATCATCGGGCTTTGGCTTGGGGCGATGGCGCTCGACCTCCATCTTGATGGGGTAGCGCACGTAGTTGCTGTAGCGGGTGATAAGGCGGCGGATGCTGTATTCGCGCAGGTACTCGCCGTAGCTTTCCTCATCGCCGTCGTCTTTGAGCATGAGGATGACGTCGGTGCCGCAGCCCTCGCGCTCGGCGCTTGAGACAGTGTAGCCGCTTCTGCCGTCGCTCTCCCAAGCGAAGGCTTCCTCTGAACCCATGGCCTTCGAGACAACCCGCACGCGTTTGGCCACCATGAAAGCCGAGTAGAAGCCCACACCAAACTGTCCGATGATGTCAATCTCACCCAGTTTGCCTTCGTTTTTCTCCAAGAATTCTAGGCTTCCGGAGCGGGCGATGGTGCCGAGGTTGCGCTCCAGTTCTTCAGCCGTCATGCCGATGCCGTTATCCGAAACAGTAAGTGTTCTGGCCTTTTCGTCGGGCTCGATGCGAATCTCCAGCGATTCTCTGCTGACGCGCGCATCCGCGTCCGTTAGGCTCAGAAAGTAGAGCCTGTCGATGGCGTCCGAAGCGTTTGAGATAAGCTCGCGCAGGAATATCTCCCGGTTGGTGTAAATCGAGTTGATTACCAAGTCGAGCAGCCTCTGGCTTTCAGTCTTGAACTTCTTCACGGCAAAAACCTCCTTATTTCTCACCTATGCCGTTTCATTGAGGATGTCGATAAATTTTAACCCAACTCCCGCCACAAACGGAAGCCTGTCTTTGAGGAAGGGTGAGCGAGGCGGCTCCTAGGGAGGCGCTACCGCAGAAATTTTTGGATGATGCCGACCATTTCATCAGGGTCAAGTGGTTTTCCGAGATGGGCATTCATTCCGCAGGCAAGGCTTTTTGTGATGTCATCCTTAAACACGTTGGCCGTCATGGCGATGATTGGCACCTGCTGCGCCTTCGGGGTGTTCATTTTGCGGATAAGGAGGGTCGCGTCGTAGCCGTCCATGCCGGGCATCTGGATGTCCATGAGTACCAAATCGAAGTCATCGGGATTTGCGGCAAAGGCATCGACGGCCTCTTGACCGTTTGTGGCGTGTATCAAGGCCAGACCGGTTGGCTCTAACAGAGCCGCGGCAATCTCGCGATTGACCTCAACATCGTCGACAAGGAGGGCGGTTCGACCTGCAAAAAGCCCGGTTGCCTCCGCATACTTCTTTTCTTTAGGCGCTTCGGGCAAAGCGGATTGTGCGGCTTGGCCATCTTCGCCGAGCGCCTCGTCATCGGCGGGAAGCATGGGGACGATTACCGAGAAGCACGAGCCCTTGCCGACTTGCGAGACAACGCTTATGTCGCCGCCCATTGCTTGCACGATGCGCTGCGAGATTGCCAGCCCGAGGCCGGTACCCCCGTACTCGCGCGATGTTGAGTTGTTGGCCTGCTCGAATGAGCGAAACAGGCGCGACTGCTGTTCCTCGGTTATGCCGATGCCTGTGTCGCTGATGTCGATTTGCAGCTTTTGTTTTTGGGCCTGAGGTCGCTCGTGTTTTTGCGTGGGGCCCAGCAGCGCGGCATCTATGGTGATAGAGCCTTCGTCCGGCGTGAATTTTACCGCGTTGGACAGCAGATTGGCGATGACCTGCGCGAGGCGCTGCTGGTCGCCGATGAGCGTGCGCGGAATGGCGCTGTCGATGCGTATGGTGAGGTGCTGGCGCTTCTCGTCGAGGCGGAAGCGATGGATGCCCACAACGGAGTTGAGCATTTCGGCGAACACGAAGGGGCTTTCAAATAGTTCGAGTTTGCCGGCCTCGATTTTTGACATGTCGAGGATGTCGTTTATGACACCCAGCAGGTGACGCGACGCTTCTTCGATTCTTGCCATGCCAGTGCGGTACTGTTCCAGACTGGTGGCCGCTTTTGAGATAGTAACCGTGCCGATGATGGCGTTCATGGGGGTGCGCATCTCGTGGCTCATTTGCGCGAGAAAATCGCCTTTGGCCCTGCTCGCCTCGTCGGCCTTTTTCTTCTCCATCATATAGAGTTTGCGAAGCATGAGGCTGACGGGGCCGATAAAGAAGCCTGTGATGAGGTAGGCGCCCGCGCTGTCGATATATTGCTGCTGCTCGGTGAGGTGGTAGACATACTCCGGGTAGGTCATTTCTATGTAATAGCAGAGGAAGGTGCAAAGAACGAACAGCGCGAGGAGGACGATGCGGGTCTTGCCAGCCATGAGCAGGAATATGATGCTCATACAGAGAACAAAGTAGGCTGAGATGCCGCTGTGTACCCCGCCGTTTTGGAAGAAGATTGCAGGAAACAGAAGGAAGCAAAAGGAGATGACTGCCACCCATTTTCCCTTTGTATGCAGGTTGAAACGGTTACTGATGACAATCAGCAAGATGATGGAGAATACCATGGCTATCTTGATGACGATGGTGACGTAATTAGACTGCTCGATGATATGAAGGAAGAAGGAGATAACCGCCGAAAAGAGCCCGACGAGACAAATCATGTTTAATACCCGGGCATCAAAAGGCAAGGTATCCGTATAGACAAAACGTGAGAGGTATTTTCTCAGAAACTCCAAAAGCCCGCCCTGCTCATTGACGCCACAAGATGAAGTTGAACCGCTTGCCGCCGTTCTACCAATGACATTGTAGCAGCGATTTGAATATCGTGCAGGCTCTCGCAGGTTTTTCTCCTATAATCGTGCCAATCGCCGCCGCCATCCCTGTGCCCCTATTCTAGCCATCTTAATCCGAAGTGCAAAAAGCCCAGCACAAGCAAGTGGGCGGAGTTAGGTGGGTTATGTGCCCCAGTCCATGGATTGTTGTTGGGTGGTGTAGAGACGGCTGTAGAGACCGTTTTGTTGGAGCAGGTCGTCATGGCGGCCTTGCTCGACGACCCTTCCGTCGTCAAGCACGATGATGTTGTCGGCGTTTCGCACGGTTTTAAGCTTGTGGGCAATGACTATCACCGTACGGCTTCTCACCAGTCGGTTGATGGCGGACTGCACGGCTGCCTCATTCGTGGCATCCAAAGAGGCGGTCGCCTCGTCCAGTATGATGATGGGCGCGTCTTTGAGCAGCGCGCGAGCAATGGCAATGCGTTGCTTCTCACCACCTGAGAGGGTGGCTCCGCCCTCGCCGACACGGGTATTGTAACCTGCGGGCAGCCGCTCGATAAAACGATGGCACTCGGCAGCCTTTGCGGCCTCGACAATCTCCTCGTGGGTCGCGCCCTCACGCCCGAAGCCGATGTTGCCGGCAATCGTGTCCTCAAACAGATAGGTGTCTTGAAAAACCTCGGAGAAGCGCATGAGGTAATTGTCCGGGTCGCACTCGCGAATATCCTTGCCTCCCAAAGAAACCGTACCCGCATTTACGTCCCAAAAGCGCTCGGCAATCCTCGTCAGCGTGGTCTTACCGCTGCCGGATGGCCCAACCAGCGCCGTCACCTTACCCTCGGGGATAAGGATGCTCACGTCCTTGAGTACGTCCACGTCACGATACCTGAAGGTAACATTGTCGAACAGGATGTCGCCGTGGGCAGGCGCGTCATCGCCTCCGCTCATGACGGGCGTGTTTTGCAACTCGAGAATACGCTCCCCCGCCGTTGCCGTGTAGCGCAACTCCACAAAATTGCCGAAGGCGGTTGTCAGCGGCACATAGATAGAGGTACTCATGAGCAGAAAGCCAATGAATACCATCAGGTCTATCTCACCGCCGATAAGCAGGTAGCTACCCACCAGCGTCATGATAATCATGCTGGAACGGGTGATGAACGAGGCGACACCGAGGATGGGCCCGGCGATTGCCTCCATGCGGATGCTGTCGCGCATCAAGTCCTGCATGGCCTTGTCGAGCCGCTCGAACTTCTTGCCGCTCATGTTGTTAGACTTGATGTGCTTGATGCCCGTCAGGTATTCCTGCAGACGATTGGCAGCGTTGATTCGGCTGCGGGTTTGCCTCTTTGAGAGTTTATCCTGCAACCTCACCGAAAGCAGAATGACAAGAAGCGCCAGAGGGATTGCCGCAATCATCGCAAGGCTCATCCGCCAGTTGAAGAACAGCAACATGACAAAGACGACGCAGGGCAACACGATGGAGGCGATGAGTTGAGGCAAGGTGTGCGAGTTTGTTGTCTCAAGCATGGAATAGTCGTTCATGATGGCGTTTGACAAGTCACCCGGGTCGCGGCTTTTGATGTAGCCCAGCGGAAGGCGCTTGAGACAGCTCGCGAGTGTTACCCGCCCATCAGCCGAGAGCCGGTAGGCGTTAAGGTAGCAGGCATCGTACGCAAAGGTCTGCGCAACCATATAAAGGGCGACGGTGGGGATAAAGCAGAGGCAGATAATCCACATCGCCGGGAAATTGACCGGCTCACCCTGTACGAGATTACCGAGGCTGTTGTCGAGCGCAAAGTAAATTAACGCAACGCCAAGCACCTGCGAGAGGTTGTTCAGACACTCGAGGGCGGCGGATTTGACAACCAACCCGGTATTGCCGCCGCTGAGTTTCTCGATGAAACCGTAGCTTTTCTTGCCCTTGCCCGTCCCGTTTGCCACACCCGCTCCGTTCGTCGCATTCGTCCCGTTTGCCGCGTTTGCTGTAGAGGTTGTACTCATCGCGCTCCCTCCGAAACTGTCCACTCGGTATTGGTGATGTAGGCCGCATAGAGCCGAGAATAGAGCCCTCCCGCGTCGAGTAGCGAGGCATGCGTTCCGCTCTCGCGGATTCTCCCATCTTCGATGACAACAATTTGGTCGCAGGTCATAACCGTCGAGAGCCGATGGGCAATCATGATGACCGTTTTATTCCGGATAAGTGATTTGATGGCGGCGTACAAAAGCGCCTCGTTCTCAGGGTCCGCAAAGGCCGTGGCCTCATCTAACACCAGTACCGGCGAATCCTTGAGCATGGCCCGCGCGATATTGATGCGCTGCTCCTCGCCGCCGGAGAGGTAGATGCCACCCTCCCCTATCAGCGTGTCGTAGCCGTCGGGCAAGGCCATGATGAAATCGTGGCATTGGGCCGCCTTGGCCACCGCGACAATCTCCTCATCTGTCGCGGAGGTCTGCCCGCCGCGGATGTTCTCGCGAATGGTGTCGAAGAACAAAAAGCAGTCTTGAAAGACGAAGGAGACAAGGGTGT
>JAIRTN010000174.1 GCA_031254905.1 Coriobacteriales bacterium | reverse complement strand
CATCCGCCCCTTTATCGTGTTGTTTTTGATGTGCCATGTCTTGGCTCCAGTCATCTTTACGCCGCAGCTTTACGCTTGGCCGTCGGCTAAGCGTGCCGCGGACAAAGAAGGCCGCAACGTCACATCCAAGGGTTTCCCCCGCGTGGAGCCGTCCGCTACGACGTGACCTCCCCTCGAGAGAAGCCTACTCCCCCAAGTCACCGCGCGAGACGGGTGGTGAGGGCTTGGGCGCCGACAAAATCCATCGGGGTGCGCACAAGCCGCAAGAGGCCGAGTTCATCGGGAAAGGCGTAGGCGGCATCATCGGCTTGGGCAAACCACGTCCCCTGTTGCTCGCGAAGCGCCTGATACTCCTTTGCGTCCATGGAATCAATCTCGGGAAAACTCAAAAGCGCGTGGGTAAGCCCCTCTACGCTTGCAGGAGGGCAGAACAATTCGTAAACCTCTGTCTCCGCGGGTAGTACCGGCGAGTTGAGGATAAGCGCCGGAACAGTGTCAAGCTGCGCCATGGTGAGAGAGCCGAGCCGGGGGAAGGCGTCAAGCGAACGCCCGGCGAGTTCCTCGAGCACGCTCGTACTCCCTTCGCCAAAGAGGACCACGCCTGCCAGCTTCTCTGTTTCGTTGCTCAGGGCAAGCCCCTCAAATATGGCGCCCTCATCATCCTTTATCTCGGCGTGCGCCTCCAACCACGCAAAGGCTTCGCCAGCAGTCGCCGAGTTAGTCGTTATCATGTATTCGTCGTCGCCGGTGCGGATGATGAGAACGGCATCGATTATCTCGGCCTCCCCGGTCAACAGCAAAGACGCCATCACGGTACCCGGCTCGTCAAGCGCCCCAACTTCCGCGGTAAACATGACGCGGACAAAATCGTGGGCCGCCGCCCCGCTCACACGAATCTTCCCGAGGGTACTTATGTCACAAAATTGCATACGCTTCTCCCGCCACCGTTAGGGACGCACCCAAAACCAAACACCGCGTCAATTCGACGAGAAGAAGCCGCCCATGGAGGGCCGCCTGCCGCTACTGCCCGCGCCACCCGCGCCGCTACCGCCACCTGAGCCGGCGCTGCCAGCCCCAGAGCCGCCGCCGGAGCCAAAACCGCCAAGTCCGCTACCCCCTTCAAGACCCCCAGCAGCGCCACCAAAGCCGTCACCGGAGCCCCCAAAGCCGTGCCCACCGTGTCCGCCGCTGGAGCCTCCATGCCCCCCAAAGCCCCCATCGTCGTCCTCATCATCATCGTCATAATCACTATCATAGTCGTAATCGTAATCATAATCGTAGTCGCTATAACCTTCGCTCGCACGCTCGTACACATCCATCGCCCGCTGCGCCAACTCCCAGTTAAGCCCATGCTTAACGCACTGTGCCTCCTCATAATAAATCAGCGCCAACGCATGAATCCCCTTCTGGCCGCCGCCCGCCAACACGAGCAAATCATACAACTGATGAGCAGTCTCAAGCCCCGGCAGCACAAGGTCAAACTCGTCGGCCACATCAAGTACGCAGGTCAAATCATTAAAAAACAGATGCAAATCGCAACCGTAATAAAAATCCTCGTCGAGTATGCGCCTGCCAAACGCCCGTGCCACAACCGACGCCGCCGCGCCACGGTTCACCACCTCAAGAACGCGCTCCCTCGCCACGCCGACAACCGTCGCAAGCATAATGGCCTCAACAACGCCCATAAGCGCCCCGGCAAGCGCAACGCGCGACACCAATTTCAGCGCCGCGCCGCTGCCGGGCAGGCCCGCCTCAACAACCCGCGGTGCCAAAACGCGCAGGATAGGGAGGGCTTTTTCTAGATTGTCGGCTTCGCCGGCGGCAAAAAGGCAGAAACAAGAATACGGGGATGAGGACGAGCCGCATTCCTCATCAAACCCGCCCTTATCCCCCATCTTTCCCTCGGGCGCAGTCGCGAGCAACTCAAACTCGCCATCGAAGGGTGCCTCGATGAAGCGGTGGTCATGCACGGCGGCAAGCGCGTGCAATTCCTTCGCCAAGCGCGGGCTCGAGGTACTCAAATCGATGAACAGGCTTTCCGGGGCCGCGTTCTCAAAGATGCCGCCCGCACCGAGGTAGACGTCCTCAACCTCCTGCGACGTGCCCAACAGCGTGAGAACGGTCGAAGCGCCTTTTAAGGCGGCTGCGAGCGACTTCGCCTTTTTCGCCCCCTGAGCGAATAACTCCGCCGAGGCGCCCGCCCCTTTCTGGCCGTTTCGAGAGAATATCGTCACCTCATGCCCGGCATCGAGGAGCCTGCGCGCGAGGATGCTGCCAAGAACCTCCCAGTCGCGTTGCCAGATAAACGCTATCATGAATCCTCCGTTGTTTGTTTTCGCCCCGTAACCGCCTTTGCGATGCGGTCGGTCAAGGACATGTGTTCGCGCCGGTCAGGGCCCCAAAATACGATGGCAATCATGTCGGCACCCACGTGAGAACCGATGACCGGCCCGATGGTCGTCTGCCAAACCGACAGTTCATGCGGCGACTTTAGGAATTGCTCGGCAAGAGCCGATTGTTCCTTCTCCGTATCCGCTGCTGCCACGATGACCATGCGCGAGGAATCCTTCTGAAAACGGTCGTTGAATATCTGCATAAGTTGCTTTATCGCCTTTTTGCGACCGCGAGCCGCCCCAAAGAAGGAGAGGTGCCCGTCGAGGTCAAAGCTGATAATGGGCTTGATGTCGAGTTTCGCTCCCGCGATGGCGGCCATGTCCGGAATGCGGCCCCCGCGGCGTAAAACCTCAAGGTTCATCGGCGTAAAGTAGCCATGCACGTAGTAGCGCGCCTCCTCGACCCACGCCGCCAACTCAGCGGCGGTAAGACCGCGGTCGCACTGGCGCACGGCCTCTATGACAAGCAGGCCCTCGGCCGCCGAGGCAAGTTTGCTGTCCACGATATGCACCTCGGCTTCCGGGTGCTGCGCGTATACCTCATCCCAAATTGCTA
>JAIRTN010000128.1 GCA_031254905.1 Coriobacteriales bacterium | reverse complement strand
GCCGCGATTCTGCCCTCCTACGTTCGCTCACGGAACAAGGTGGTTTGTAAGGCGGTTTGTTGGCAGCTTGTAATAATTGTCGGTACAATCAGCGCGAAAATGCCCTATACTATAGGATTCAATCCTTCGAGAAAGGAAGACTGTGGCAGACGCTCCTGTTGCGCGATTTGCGCCAGAAATAGAAATGCTTGAGCCGGAACTTGATAAGCTGGTTGGTGTATATGGTAAGGTCGGCTCTATAGCCGAGGAGGAGGCAAAGGAGTTCTTCTCCAACTACGACCTTTCCGAGAACCAAATGACAGCCGTTCTTGATTTTCTCCGTTCGCAGGGAATCGTCGTCGAACGCGAGATTGACGAACAGGAGATGGAGGTTCCCGTCGGGGTTGAGACCATCACCTTGGTCGAGGACGACGACGTAGTAGGCCTTTCCGACGATGAAATACTGGATGGCATACCGGAAGACGAGTTAAAATCCGCCGAGAGCATCGACGTGGTGCTTCCCAAGGTAAGCATGCGCTCGGGCAAGGGCGTGAAGAAGCGCCAATCCTCCGACTCCACCGCGGTGTTGTTAACGGGCGACCCAGTGCGTATGTATCTCAAGGAAATCGGCAAGGTTTCGCTTTTGACCGCCGCCGAGGAAATCGACCTTGCGATGAAAATCGAGGCGGGTCTTGAGGCCTCCACGCAACTCGAGGACGCCTACCGAAAGAAAGTCGAACTTGAGCGCCGGGAGAAGCGTCGCCTCACCCGCGTTGAGCAGGTAGGGCTCGACGCGAAGCAGCAGCTCATCGAGGCAAATCTGCGTCTTGTTGTCTCCATTGCCAAGCGCTATGTTGGTCGCGGCATGCTCTTTTTGGACCTCATCCAAGAAGGCAATCTCGGGCTCATTCGTGCGGTGGAGAAATTCGACTACACCAAGGGCTTCAAGTTCTCCACCTACGCAACTTGGTGGATTCGTCAGGCCATCACCCGCGCAATCGCGGATCAGGCGCGCACCATCCGTATCCCGGTTCACATGGTTGAGACCATCAACAAACTTGTGCGCATCCAGCGCCAGCTTCTACAGGAGTTCGGTCGCGAGCCAACGCCCGAGGAAATCGGTGAGCGCATGGACATGCCCGCGGAGCGTATCCGCGAAATCCAGAAGATTTCGCAGGAGCCGGTTTCGCTCGAAACACCCATCGGTGAGGAGGAGGACAGCCAACTCGGTGACTTCATCGAGGATAGTGCCGCCGTGGTTCCCCCCGATGCCGCGAGTTTCTCAATGCTGCAGGAGCAACTCGGCAAGGTGCTTGACGGGCTGGCGGAACGCGAGCGCAAGGTCATCTCTTTGCGCTTCGGCCTTGAGGACGGGCATCCCCGTACGCTTGAGGAAGTCGGTCGTGAGTTTGGAGTCACCCGCGAGCGTATCCGTCAAATTGAGAGCAAGACGCTGGCAAAGCTGCGCCATCCCTCCCGCTCAAGCAAGCTGAAGGATTACCTCGAGGAGTAACCACCCTTCCTCAAGGAAGCACCCACGTTACAAGCCAAAACGTAATACGAGGTAGATGCCCGAAATGACGATGGAGAGGACCATCATTGGCGCGCCTACCTTGAGGTAGGCCATGAAGGTGAGGGGGTAGCCCTCGCGGTTCGATATGCCCGAAAGTACGACGTTGGCGCTGGCGCCTATGAGCGTGCCGTTGCCGCCGAGGCAGGCTCCGAGCGAGAGTGCCCACCAGAGCGGCTCAATGTCAACGCCGCTTGCACCCATGGCAATCAGCACGGGAATCATCGTCGCGACGAAGGGGATGTTGTCGAGTATCGCCGAAATAAACGCGGAGGCCACGAGTATCGCCAAGATGGCAAGAATCTCCTGTCCGTGCGTTGCTTCGACGAGGAACTGCGCAAACAAATCGATGACACCGGTTTCGACCAAGCCGCCGACGACGACAAACAGGCCGCCAAAAAAGCCGATGGTCGACCACTCAACACCGAGGATTACCTCCTCGATGTCTTGCCGTCCGATGAGCATCATCACGGCGGCGGCCGACAAAGCGATGACCGAGGACTCAAGATGTAGCACGCCGTGAAGCATAAAAGCGATGGCCACCAGCACAATCATCACAATACTCTTGATAAAAAGGCTCTTGCTCTTGATGGCGTCACTCTCGTTGAGTTCCATGAGACTCTCGCGGTACTCGGCCTCGGCCTTCATCTTGCGCCCGTACATGAAGCGGAAACAGACAAGTGTTACGGCGAGAATCACCGCGGCGATAGGGGCATCGACCGCAATGAAGTCGAAGAAGCTGAAGCCCGTTGCGGAGCCAATCATGATGTTGGGCGGGTCCCCGATGAGGGTTGCGGTTCCGCCGATGTTTGAGGCGATGATTTGCGTGATGAAGAAGGGGACGGGGTTGAGGCGGAGTTCCTTGCATATCATGAAGGTCATCGGGCCGATAAGCAAAACCGTCGTCACGTTGTCGAGCAAAGCGGAGAGTACGGCGGTTATCAGCGCAAGCGCAATCATGATGAGCCACGGGTCGCCCTTGACGAGTTTGGCAGCCTTGATGGCGACATACTCGAAGATGCCGGAGCGCTTCATGACGGTGACAAAGAGCATCATACCGACGAGTACGCCAAGCGTATTGAAGTCGATGTGTTCGATACTCGTCTCAAAAGGCACGATGCCGCTCGCGATGACGATTACCGCGCCCATGAGGGCGGCGAGCGTGCGGTGTATCTTCTCACTTACGATAAGCGCCATAACACCGACGAAGATGGCGATGGAGGCAATCTGGATGGCGGTCATGCGACATCAACTCCCAAAAGTGCCTTCGCTGCCAAGCCGATAATAAAGGAGATGGCGGCAACGCCGAGGCTGATGGCCGCCATGTGACCAAAGCGGCTCCAGAAAGGCAGGCGCTGTGCCACAGAAAGATAGAAATTAAAGGCGAAGATGATGAAGATGCAGGAGACCAGCATGATTGCGAAGGCGAGCAGGTAGAGGTGTTCATCGAGTATGAGATAGGGGAACACCAAGACGGTTACGGTGATGAGATAGGCGACGCCTGTGTAGAGCGCCGCCTTGAGGGGATGAGGGTTATGGTCGGCCTTTTCGGCGAGGTAGTTTGAGGCGCCCATAGAAAGGGTGGCCGCGATACCGGTGATGATTGCCGCCAAGGCAACCATGCGGGTATTGGTGAGGGCGAAGGTGAGACCCGCGATGGTGCCGGTCAGCTCAACGAGGGCGTCATTGAGGCCGAGGACGATGGCGCCGACGTATTGCAGGCGCTCCTCATCCAGCATTGCGATGAGCTTCTCCTCGTGTTCTTGTTCGTGGGCGATGATTTCTTTGATTTCGGGAATCGCCTCGGTCAATTTGCCATAGGCCTCGGCAGTACGATCTTCTCCCCGCTCCATGAGGCGCAGCACGAAGGTGTAGCCGAGCAGAATCATGAGTACGGTAAAGAGCGTTGCCCTGAAGCGGTTGGCGGGGACATCAACACCCGTGTAGCGCTTCCATACCTCGTAATGCTCGCGCTCATCCAAAGCTATCTGTTCAAGCGTGTGGCGATGTGATTCGTGTTTCTCGGTTTTTGCCATGCGCGCGTAGACGACGCTATCCGTCGCCTCGGCTTTCTGGAACGCGAGCAGCGTACTCCGAGTGGCAGTATCAAGTGCGGATGTCATAACCTATTCCAAGCGTGGGCTCTAGAAGTGATGATTCAGGCGTCACTTCCTGAGAGGCAAGCCTATTTGTTTCCTTCCTCACGGCGTGTCTGATAGTCGGCGACGAGTTTTCGAGAGACATCGCCGGGAACTTCTTCGTATCCTTCCAGCTCAATGGCGTATGAGCCGATGCCGCGCGTCATCGAGCGCAAATCGCGCGCGTAGGTGACGACCTCTTTGTAGGGTACGCGGGCCTTGATGACCGTGCGCCCGTTCTCGTCTGTCGTCATGCCGGCGACGCGGCCACGGCGAACCGAGAAATCTCCCATGATGGTCCCCGCGTATTCTTCAGTCACCGTGACTTCGAGATTCGCCATCGGTTCAAGAATATAGGGCTCCGCCTTCTCGCAGGCATTGCGAAACGCCAAGCGTCCTGCCTGCTTGAAGGCCATTTCGTTGGAATCGACCGGATGATAAGAACCGTCGTAGACAGCGGCCTTCACATCGACAAAGGGGTCATCGGTCAAAAAGCCTTCCACCATCGCGTCACGGATGCCCTTGTCCACCGCGGGTATGAGGCCGCGCGGAATACGTCCGCCAACAACTTCATCGAGGAACTCATAGCCGCCGCCCGGATTCGGGTCAAGGCGCACCCAGCAGTCGCCAAATTGCCCGGCGCCGCCGGTTTGCTTCTTGTGCCGGCCCTGCGCCTGTGCCGTCTTGCGAATGGTCTCGCGGTAGGGCACCTTGACTTCAAGCAGTTTAGCCTCAACATTGTTGCGCTCCCTCATGCGAGACAAGATGAGGTCAACGGCGCCTTCGCCGAGGGTCGTCAGTATCGTCTGGTGGGTCTGTTCGTCGCGGTGCAACGTGACGCAGGGGTCTATTTCGGCGTACTTCGCCAGAAAATCGCCGAGCTTGTCCTCGTCTTTTTGATTGGCGGCCTCAATGGCCACCGGATACAGCGGTTTGGGGAAGGGGAGGGGGGCTATCTCGAATTTTCCGGAGGCGGAAAGCGTGTCGCCCGTATGCGCGTCAAGTTTGGGGATAACGACGATGTCTCCCGCTCTCGCGGACTTCACGTCATTGGTTTCTTTGCCGCACATGACATAGATATGCGCGACGCGTTCCTTCTTTTTCGACGCGGCATTGAGCAGTTCCGCGCCCGGCTCCAGCACACCGCTGATGATTTTTACGAAACTCAGGCGTCCCACAAAGGCATCGGAGAGGGTCTTGAAAACAAAGCAGGCAGTCTCTCCCGCCTCGTCGATATGAAGTTCACCGCCGTCGGTGGTGGGGATGGGGCCGTGCGCGTCCGGGGCGGGGAAGTAGGTAACGATGTCGTCCATGATGCCCTCGATGCCCTGTTCGATGAGCGTGGAACCAACAAATACTGGAATGAAAATTTCTTGGGCGATGGCCTTGCCGAGCAGGCTTTCGAGTTCCTCTTGCGTAAGCTGTTCTTCGCCGTCGAGATACTTCATCATCAGTTCGTCATCGGCCTCGGCAACAAGGTCGCAGAGTTTGTCGCGGGCAGCGCGGGCAGCGTCGGCATACTCGGCGGGAATGTCGGTGATGGTTTCCTTCCCACCCTCATGGTAACGAGCCTTCATACGGATGACGTCGATGACGCCCTTGAAGTCCTTATCCACACCAATGGGAATGGTTACTGCGCCAACACGCTGACCGTACTGCGCGACGAGGTTTGCAAACGCGGAGTCGTAGTCGGCGTGCTCGCGGTCGATGTGATTGATGAAGATTGCGCGGCACAACCGCTCGCGCTCGGCTTCCTGCCAGAGTTTGGTTGTGTTAATCTGCGGCCCGGCAACGGCATCGACAACAAAGAGCGCCATTTCGACGGCCTCCATGGCGGCGATGGTGTCGCCGAGAAAGTCGTCGGAACCGGAGGTATCAAGCACGTTAATCTTAAATCCCTTATGGGGGATGGGCGCGATGGCGGTCGAGATAGTAAATTGTCGCTTGATTTCCTCGGTGTCATAGTCAAGATTGGACTTGCCGTCGTGGGTCGTGCCAAGCCGTGAGGTCTTACCAGAGAGATGAAGCATGGCTTCTGCAAAGGAAGTCTTACCTGCCCCATCCTGTCCTACAAGGACGATGTTGCGGACCTGTTCAGTACTCGGAGCTGCCAACTCAACCGCCTCCTTATGACAGGGCCTCACAGGCCCTCTCGATTACCGGGTGTTTGTGAGAAAACACATGGGTATCACTATAACAAAAAACCGCGCGCTCCC
>JAIRTN010000086.1 GCA_031254905.1 Coriobacteriales bacterium | reverse complement strand
CGTCGACGGGCTGTACGAGGACTTCTCCAAAAAATCCTCGCTCATCTCCCTCCTGACCCTCAGAGAGGCACGCGTGTTTCTCGAGGAAGGGGGACTTTCTGCGGGGATGCTCCCCAAGTTGCAGTCCTGTGTACGGGCGGTCTCTGCCGGGGTGTCCCGAGCCCACATACTCAACGGTACGATTCCCCATGCTCTGCTTTTGGAAATATTTACCAATGAGGGAGTGGGAACGATGATTGTGTCAGACGACGAGGACCCTCTGCCGGACGGCTTTGTTGCCGCCCCGCTCGACAATCTTGCAAGTAAACTGCACGGCTGAGACAGGTAGACTATCGAGGAAAGCGAGTACGGTCATGTCACTTGAACAGCAACAACAGCTCGAAGCCAGTCATCTGATGCAAACCTACAAGCGCAAGCCGGTTCAATTCGTGCGAGGCGAGGGCATCCGCCTGTACGACGACCGCGGCACCGAGTATCTCGACTTCCTCGGCGGCATCGGTGTGGTGAGCGTTGGCCACACAAACCCTCAGGTTGTGAAGGCCGTGCAGGAGCAGGCAAGCCGCCTGCTGCACGTTGGCAACTACTATCATGTGGAGGGGCGTGGGGAGCTTGCGGAGAAGATAAGCGACCTTCTCAACAAAGGTCTTTCAGAGAACGCTCAACCCTGGAAGATGTTTTTTACGAACAGCGGGACCGAGTCCGTCGAAGGAGCTATCAAGATAGCACGCAAGTATGGCGCGCGGCACCTCGAAGGGGCAGATACCGTGGTCAGCGCTCGCCGCTCGTTTCATGGGCGCACGCTCGCCGCCCTCGCCGCGACCGGGCAACCCGCCAAGCACGAATCGTTTAAGCCAATCCCCCAGGGCTTCGTACACGTGGACTTCAACGACATCCATGCGCTCAAGGCAATGCTCAATCAGGGTCTTGGCGGCAAGGCCGCCTGCGCGGTGCTGCTTGAGTGCATTCAGGGGGAGGGCGGGGTCTACCCGGCTACGGAGGAATACCTCCAGGTAGCGCGACAGCTTACCGAGGCAAGCGGCGCCCTTCTCATAATCGATGAGGTGCAAACGGGATTTTACCGGACGGGGATACGGCCCTTCGCCTTTCAGCATTACGGCATCATGCCGGATGTTGTTACTTTGGCGAAAGGTTTGGGTGCCGGCGTGCCCATCGGCGCCGTCGCCGCCCGCGGCAAGGCGGCCGAGGTCTTCGAACCCGGCGATCACGGCTCAACCTTCGGCGGAAGCCCGCTTGCTATCGCGGCGGCAAACGCCACGCTCGACGAGCTCGCGGCGATGGACGCGGGAGCGCGCGTCGCCGAGGTGGGCAGCTATCTGCGGGAGCAACTGCAGGGGTTGCCGTTCGTCACGGAGGTCCGGGGCAGCGGCCTCATGCTGGGCGCCGAGCTCAGCGAGCCGGTCGCCGAGGCCGTGGTCGACACCGCTCTCGAAGCGGGCCTCCTCCTCAACAGCATCGGGCACCATATCCTGCGCTTTTTGCCGCCGCTCGTGTGCACGAAAGGCGACGTCGACATACTGATTGAAAGACTGCGGAGAATACTGGAGGCTTTATGAGTAGCAGCTATCCCCTCGGGCAAACGGCGGCGGCGACGGCGACGGCGGCGGGCTCCAACCCGCTTGCAGGGCGCGACTCGTTTACGAGTGACAACCCGCTTGCGGGGCGCGACTTCCTGCGCCTGCTCGATCTTACGCCGGATGAGTTCTTCTTCGTTCTCGCCACCGCCCAAGAGGGCAAGGCCCTCTGGAAGGCAAACGCCGCTGCCGCGCAGCAACAGGCGCCCTACCAAGGACGTGCGGTTGGCATCATCCTCGAGAAGCCCTCGCTGCGAACGCGCGTCTCCTTCGAGCTTGCGGTGGCCCGCCTCGGCGCCTACCCCGTTGTCATGAGCGATACGAGTTCCGCCTTCTCGCGCGGCGAATCGGTCAAAGACACGACGATGGTCATGGAGCGCTTCGTGGACGCGATTGTCATCCGCAGCTTCGCCCAGGCGCGGGTCGCCGAGATAGCGCATTGGGCGCGCATCCCCGTGGTCAATGCCCTGACGGATGACTTTCATCCCTGCCAGGGGCTGGCCGATTTTCTCACCATATATGAATACAAAGGGGAGCTTTCGCGCCTCAAACTCGCCTATGTGGGCGACGGCAACAACATGGCGCACACCTACCTCGAGGGTGGCGCCCTCTGTGGCATGGAGGTGCGCGTCGCGACGCCCGAGGCGTATCGTCCCCAGGAGATTTACGTGGCGCAATGCCAGGAGCTTGCGGAGAAGACCGGCGCGAAGTTGCTGCTTGGCAACGACCCCCAGGCCGCGCTTGAGGGGGCCGACGTGGTGATAACCGACACCTGGGCCTCGATGGGGGCTGAGGCTGAGCATGACGAGCGTGTAGGCGTGTTTGAGCCCTACCAGGTCTCGGCCGCCTCCTTTGAGCTGGCCGCACCCGGGGCCATCTTCCTCCACTGCCTGCCGGCTCATCGCGGGGAGGAGGTTACCGACGAGGTGATGGACGCGCCCTACTCCGCCATCTACGACGAGGCCGAAAATCGCCTGCACGCTCAGCAGGCCCTCCTGTCGCTGCTCCTCGCAACGCCATAACAAGCGCAAGGCTGCCCACAGCGCAACTCCGCATTCTCAAAACAAGCGCCGCTTGCGGCGTAGCATAGCCGCGCATGGTGCTGGCGCCTTGCGTCTGCGGCGTAACATATAGTTGCCAGCACAGCGGCACTTCCCCAAATAATATAAAAAATAGTGCAACATCTGTCGTATAATTGCAGAAAACCATATATTCAGACGGGTAAAAGAATAATGCTGAAAGATGGGAGTCTATACTATGAAGAAGCGAAACGAGCGCTATAACGCGATTCGCGAGATTGTTCGCTCACGCCACATCCGAACCCAACGCGACATGGTGGAGGAGCTCAAGACGCGCGGTTTCGCGTGCACGCAGGCAACCGTCTCCCGCGATATCACAGACATGGGGTTGCGCAAACTCCCCGAGGGCGTCTACATGCTTTCCGAGGACATACACCTGCAACGCATGGTTTCAACCCTGGTCGATGAGGTCACGGCGGCGGGCAATCTTGTGGTGATAAAAACGTCCACCGGCACGGCCCAGGGAGTCGCCGCAGCTCTCGACGCGGCCGACATTCCTGCCGTTCTTGGCTCCATTGCTGGCGACGATACCATACTTGTTATCACATCGAGCATGGAGCAGGCTTCGGCCTTCGAAGCGACCATCAACAAACTCCGCCTGAAGTAAGAGGAGACAACAAGGAAACCGGCAAAAACCGACGAGGCAACCAGTCTAACCAACGCAACCAGCAAAATCAGACAAAGGAATCGAGGCGCAAGAACAATATGAGTACACAAACCGTCAAGAAAGTGGTGCTGGCCTACTCTGGTGGGCTTGACACCTCCATCATCATTCCCTGGCTCAAAGAAAACTACGGCTGCGAGGTCATCGCGATGGCCGCCGATGTGGGACAGGGCGCCGGGGAGTTTGAGGGACTTGAGACAAAGGCGCTGGCCACCGGCGCAAGTAAACTCCATATCGCCGATGTCAAAGATGAACTCGTCAACGACTTCATCTGGCCCACGCTCAAGGCGGGGGCGCGCTATGAGGGCTACCTGCTGGGTACCAGCTTCGCACGGCCGCCCATCGCAAAGGCGCTTGTGGAAACCGCCCGCCGGGAGGGTGCCGACGCAATCGCACACGGCTGTACCGGCAAGGGTAACGACCAGGTGCGTTTCGAACTGACTGTGCAGGCACTTGCCCCTGACCTCGCGGTCATCGCCCCATGGCGTGAGTGGGATATCAGAAGCCGCGAGGACGCCATCGCCTATGCTGAGGCGCGCAACATCCCCCTCAAGATAACCCGAGAGACCAATTATTCCAAGGACCGCAATCTCTGGCATCTTTCCCATGAGGGCCTCGACCTTGAGGACCCGGCTAACGCGCCGGCCTACGAGAGCCTCCTTGAGATGGGAGTCACCCCTGAGTCCGCGCCCGATACTCCCATCTTTGTGACGCTTTCCTTTGAGAAGGGCATCCCGGTTGCGCTTGACGGTGAGCGGCTTGGCGGGGTTGCGCTTGTGGAGAGGCTCAATGAGTTGGGAGGCGCGAACGGCGTTGGGGTCATCGATCTTGTGGAGAACCGCCTGGTGGGGATGAAGAGCCGGGGAATATACGAGACGCCGGGTGGCACGCTCCTGTATACGGCACATGACGCGCTTGAGACCCTGTGCCT
>JAIRTN010000179.1 GCA_031254905.1 Coriobacteriales bacterium | reverse complement strand
GTCGATATGGGCGGAACAATGCGCACGCCCAAAGCCTTCGAACTAACAGCCAAGACCATTCGCGACGGAAACGTCGTCCACACCTCGAAAAAAACCTTCAACCTCTACGACGCAAACCTTGCCCCCGGCGCCGAGCCGCAGACCTCCGCAGACATCGATTCATGGCACGACGCCGGCTTCGCCCAAAACGACAGCGACCAACTTTTCTACCTCCTCATCAACGCCACACCCTAAGGAAGCAGGGAGATATGGGGACAAGGACGGCCACCCCTAACCCGCCACTCCCCCACTTGCACCCTATAGCACGGCGCTCCCACCGAGTAGCCGACAAAGCTTCTAAGGCATCCACGGGTCGAGCAGTCTGATGCCGGCGATGCCCTCAAAGTCCCTTGTGTTTCGCGTCACGAGCGTGCTGTTTGAGGAGAGCGCCGCGGCCGCGATGAGAGAGTCGAGCACAGGAAGGCTCCGCGTGGCTGCCCGCAGTCGCGCCCACACGAGCATGACTTCTTCGTCGAGCGGGACGATGGCGCCGTCGAACCACTCAAGTAGCACGGACTCAAACCAGTCCCGGTACTCGGCCTTTCGCCTGCCTTCTTCCAGCTTCTCTATCCCATAGGCTATCTCGCCAACGGTAATCGAACTAATCAGAAGACTGTCGCCCAGATGCTCAGAAAACCACTGTACGGCGCAATCGTCCGGCACATCCTTGGCCAACTCGGACAAAACGTTGGTGTCGAGCAGGTACCTCAAAGCACCACATCCCTCAGGGTGCGGTCGGGGTCGCGCTCGATGGCCAGCCCCTCAAAGCCTCCGGGCGCGCTGCGCATCACCTCAACCAAGGTTTTGCGAGGGCGCTTTAAGCTAAGGTACTCATCAAAAGAAAGCACAACCGCAGACGGTCTGCCATGCAAGGTGATGGTTTGCGGCCCCTGTCGCGAGCGACGCACGACCTCGCTGAACTTGTTTTTGGCTTCCTGCAACTGCCATTCATCTGGCTGCGGCACAGCAGGCTCCCTTCGTCTTTGATAAGCGGTACGCGGCGGGCGACGTGCGACGGGTGATGTGTGGCCCACGACGCGCAGCGCGCAATGCACGGAAACAATCTAGACAGTCTAGCTATAATAGAGGGTTTTGGGATTTGAATCAAGGGGAGATATGGGGACAAGGACGGCCGCACGAGGGTGGTGTGAGAGAGCCTCGGTTGGAGCGGCCGGTTATGGGGGTCACAGCTGGGTTTTAAGGGATGACCCGATGCCATCCGCACGACTGGGTTGCCGGAACAAGTCCGGCAATGACAGGGGACGAGTGAGGCGCCGCTCGCACGCCGCCCCTACGCGCACGCCCCTACGCGCACGCCCCTACGCTACATCGGAAAATTGGGAGTTGTAGAGGGCGGCGTAGTGGCCGCCTGCGGCTAGCAACTCGGCGTGGCTGCCTTGCTCGACGATGTCACCGTCGGCCATGACGAGAATCAGGTCGGCATTCTTGATGGTCGAGAGGCGATGCGCGATGATGAAACTCGTGCGGCCGGCCATGAGGTTGTCCATCGCCTTTTGAATCAGCAGTTCGGTGCGGGTGTCTACCGAGGAAGTTGCCTCGTCGAGTATGAGTATCTTCGGGTCATGCAGCACGGCGCGCGCAATCGTCAGGAGCTGCTTTTGGCCCTGCGAAACGTTAGACGCGTCCTCGTTGAGCATCATGCCGTAGCCGTCCGGCAAGGTCGAGATGAAGTGGTCGGCCTGCGCAACCCGCGCCGCCGAGCGCACCTCCTCGTCGCTGGCCTCAAGCCTGCCGTAGCGGATGTTGTCCGCAATGGAGGCGTTATACAGCCACGTATCCTGCAGCACCATGCCAAAGAGCGAGCGCAAGTCATCGCGGCGGAACTGGCGAATGTCGTGGTCATCCACGAGGATAGCGCCCTTATCCACATCATAAAATCGCATAAGAAGTTTGACGATGGTCGTCTTGCCGGCACCGGTATGCCCAACAATGGCAATCTTGCGACCGGGGGCAATCTCGGCGGAAAAGTCGTGGATGACCGGCTTGTCCTCCTCATAACCGAAGCGCACATGCCTAAAACTTACGGCGCCGCGCACGCCAGTGGGGTCAACCGCCTGCTCGGCGTCGACATCCGGCGCAATCTCCTCCTCCTCAAGAAAGCCGAAGATGCGCTCCGCGGCGGCCATCGTCTGCTGCAGCACATTGGAGATTTGAGAAAGCTGCATGATGGGCTGCTGGAAGCTGCGCATGTACTGCATGAAGGCCTGTATGTCGCCAACGGTTATGCGGCCTTGCATGGCGAGCCAGCCCCCCACCACGCAAACCACCACGTAGCCGAGGTTGCCGATGATGTTCATGATGGGCATCATCATGCCGGAGAGGAAATTCGCGCGCCACGCCGCGTTGTACAACGTGTCGTTGCTCTTTGAGAAACTCTCGAGCGCGCGCCCCTCACCGTTGAAGGCGCGTACGATAACATGCGCCCCGTAACTCTCCTCAACCATGCCGTTGACCTCGCCGAGATAGTTCTGCTGCGCAACAAAGTGTTTCTGCGAACGCCCAACGATGAGCGCCACCACCGCGGCGGAAAGCGGCAGCACGATAAGCGCGATAAGGGTCATGACCCAACTGATAGAAAACATCATGATGAGGATGCCAATGAGGCTCGTAACGGAGGTAATGACCTGCGTTATCGACTGGTTGAGGCTTTGCTGGATGGCATCCACGTCGTTGGTGATGCGGCTCATCACGTCGCCGGTCGCTACTTTGTCGTAGTAAGAAAACGGCAGCCGCATAATTTTCTTGTCGATGTCGCGCCGCAGCGAGAAGCACACCCGGTTCGACACGCCCGTCATAATAAACCCCTGCGCAAACTGGAAAATCGCGCTGATGAGGTAAAGCGCCGCAAGCAGAAGGAGGATGCGCGCAATGGCGGCAAAATCAACCCCGTCGCCCGTGCCGGCAATCTGCGCCATGATGCCCTCAAAAAGCGTGGTGGTTGCCTGACCGAGTATCTTGGGGCCGAGGATAGAAAACACGGTCGAAACCATAGCAAACACGACAACAACGACAATGGCTATCCGGTGTCCGCCGAGGTAGCGCAGCAGTTTTGCGAGCGTCCCCTTAAAGTCGCGCGCCTTCTCACCGCGCATCATGTTGCGCATGGGCCCGCCGCGGGGGCCGGGACCGGGGCCGGAAAATCCGGGGCCGGGGCCTCCCTGCGGACCGCGAGGAGCAGATGAATGGGGAGCCGGACGGGCGGTGCGGGGCTCAGAACTCTCCCGTTTCCTCATACGCCCTCACCTCCCCCATCGCCAAGGCGCGCGGGTGGTTCGCCCACGCTCGCGCGCGGGGCCGCCCCCGCCGCCAACTCGCCCGCGCTCGCACCCACGCCCACGCCCGCACGCGCCTCCGCCAATTCGTTCTCCGGAAGCTGCGACGAGGCAATCTCATAATAGGCGTCGCAGGAGGCAAGCAACTCACGGTGTGTCCCCTTGCCGACGATGCGGCCTTCGTCGATGACAATAATCTGGTCGGCATCCATGATGGTGCTCACGCGCTGCGCAACAACGATGAGCGTACTTTCGGAGGTATACTCCGAAAGCGCACGGCGAAGCGCCCTGTCGGTTGTAAAGTCGAGCGCCGAGAAGCTGTCGTCAAACAAGTAGATGGCGGGTTTTATGGCAAGGGCGCGCGCGATGGACAGGCGCTGACGCTGCCCGCCGGAGATATTGGCGCCACCCTGCGCAATCGGCGTATCGAAGCCCTCCTCGCCCTCCTCGATAAAGTCGAGTGCCTGAGCAACCTCCGCAACCTTCCGTTCTTCTTCCCGCGTCATCTCGCCTGAGCCGTAAGAGATATTGCTCGCGATGCTGCCCGCCATAAGCACGCTTTTCTGCGGCACGTAGCCGATGTCGCCGCGAAGTTCCGCCTGCGCAAGTTCGCGCACGTCAACGCCATCGACCAAGACTGCGCCCTGCGTCACGTCGTAAAAACGGGGGATAAGGTTGATGATTGTCGACTTGCCCGAACCCGTCGAGCCGATAAAGGCGGTCATCTGCCCGGGAAGCGCCACAAAGCTGATATCGCAAAGCGCGTTTTCCTGCGCGCCCTCGTAGCGAAAGCCCACGTCCCGAAACTCCACCACCCCGCGTTGCGACGCATCTCTGTGCTTCGGGGTTTTGGGGTCGACGATGGCCGGCTCGGTCTTAAGAACCTCGTTGATACGGTTGGCACTTACGGAGGCGCGCGGAATAAACACAAACAGCATCGCGATAAACATGAAACTCATGATAATCTGCATGACATACTGCATATAGGCCATCATGTCGCCGACCTGCATCTGCGACGCCGCAACCTGCTGAGAACCCACCCATATTATGAGGATGGTCAGGCCGTTCATGAACAGCATCATAACGGGCATGAGGAAGTTCATGGCTCGCCCGACGAATAGATTGGTGCGCGTGAGAGCATTGTTGGCAACCTCGAAGCGCTCCTGCTCAAAATCGGCGCGCGAGAAAGCACGGATGACCGCAAGCCCGTTGAGTGTCTCACGGGCAACGAGATTGAGGCGGTCGACGAGTACCTGCATAATCTTAAACTTCGGCATGACCACGGCAAACAACACAAGAACGATGCCGATAAGCACAACAACGGCCACACCGATAATCCAACTCATAGAAACCGATTTGGAGAGCGCCATAAGCACACCGCCGATGCCCATGATGGGCGCGTAACAGACCATTCGGATGCCAAGGGTAAGCAGCATCTGAACGACGGTGACGTCGTTGGTCGAGCGCGTGATGAGCGACGCAGTAGAGAAACGGTCAAATTCTGCGTGTGAGAAGCCCGCTACCTTTCCAAAGATCGCCTTGCGCAAATCCCGTGCCACCCCGGCGCCGATACGCGATGA
>JAIRTN010000038.1 GCA_031254905.1 Coriobacteriales bacterium | reverse complement strand
ACTGTCTTGACCGCGGTTGCCTGCGCGAGCAGCTTGGCATACCGAGCGGTCAGCAGCACGAACTCTGCCGCGGGCTCCATGCCGAGCAAAACGCGATTATCCAAGCGGCAAAGCATGGCAGCAGCATCGATGGCGCCACGGTCTACTGCACAACGCAGCCCTGCATCATCTGCGCGAAGATGCTCATCAACGCCGGTATCCGCGAGATTGTCTTCGAGGAATCCTATCCCGACGAGTTGACCGAAGGTATGCTTGCCGAATCCGGAGTTGAGACAAGGCGGTATATTCCCTAAGAGGCTTCAGGGAGTTTTGGGAGTTTTAGGGGGTTTTAAGGGGTTTTCTCTCTTGTCCTGCCGAGCTTTCGCTTCCGCTGACCCGATCTTTAGAAATTTTTAGTACTTCTGTGCCTGAAACCCCGGAATGTTCTGGTATCATTTCTGCGTTTCGACAGTACGCCCGGGAAAGGACATTTCGCGAACGGGTTTTCGACGAGAGGGTCATTCTCATGGTACTGGCCGGTGCATTAGGAGCCTTTGTAGGGCTTATCGGGTTCATCCCTCTCTTGCTGGCACAGCGATTTTCGCGGAGGGGAAGCCGGCAGGTTCGCCGAGTATCCATCCAGTTAGCTATGGTGGTGGTTGGTGCGGACTTTATCCTTTTGCTGGTGGCGTTATTTGTCGTCTCGAAGCTTGTGCCCGATGTGCTCCTCGTGTTTGGGGTAGCAATGGTCGTGGCATTTCTCGGCGCTAACCTGCTGCTTGCTCTCGGAGAGCAGAAGCGCTGAGCCAAGGTAGGAATGGGCGAGTGTGGTAAGGAGTGAGTTTTGGGGCCACTTGAGCATCTGGACAGCGAGATAAAGCATCTGCTCAAAGCGCTGAACGGTGAAGACATCCTTAATTTTGGTTGGGGTTCCATCACTACGTATACGGTATGGATAGTCATCGTATCGGCGCTGTTGCTTGCTGTCGTGCTGTTTGCTAAGTCGAAGATGACCTTGGTTCCCAAAAAGAATTTCGCCGCTGCCATTGAGGCAGTTGTCGAGTACATCAGGAGAGAGATAGGCGAGAGCATTCTGGGGCATGACGCGAATAAGCACATGCCCTTTCTTCTCACCATATTCTTTTTTATTCTTGCGTCGAACCTTGTGGGCTTGATTCCCGGTGCCAAGGCGGCGACAGGAACCTTCAGCGCCACGCTGGTGCTTGCGGTTGTCAGCTTCATCTATTTCAACTATTGGGGGCTCCGCCATGCGGGACTTTTGCCCTATGTTAAAAATCTCGCCCCTGCGGGTCTCATACCGGGCGTCAATGTGCTTGTGTGGCTCATAGAGGTATTCTCGCTGTTTTTGCGTATCGCCACGTTGTCGCTGCGTTTGTTTGCCAATATGTATGCTGGCCACATCGTTCTGGGAACTTTCGCGATTCTTACGACCTTGTTTGCCTTTCCCGCGATACAGGAGTTCACGCTCGCCAACCTAGCGGGAGCTGCTCCCGCCCTCGGTTGGGTGCTCCTGCTCATCGCAATGTATGCCATGGAGCTACTGGTGGCTTTCATTCAGGCCTATGTGTTTACGCTGTTATCCGCCGTCTACATACAGTTGGCGACCAGCGAGCACTGATAAGGTGTTGCTCCGGGCTCTGCCCGGTAACATAGCAAGACGATCTTGTCCGCAAACGGGGCAAGGTCGAGTAAAGTAAGTGGGACAGAGACAAGGGTCTCTGCCCGAGAGAAGGAGGAATCGTGCCAGTTATCGGTTATGCTCTGTGTGTCATCGGCGCTGCTTTTGGCATAGGTCTGGCGACTTTTGCTGCTGTGACGTCAACCGCCCGTCAACCCGAGATGCAGCCCAAGATCTTCACCACGTTCATTCTCGGTGCGGCATTCATCGAGGCGCTTGCTCTCATCGGTTTTGTTCTCGCGTTGATGAACAACTGATCGTCCGGCTTGCCGGATCAATGATGCCGTGGAGGTACTGACGTGAAGGTATTCGACGCAGTCGGTAAAAGGCTGCTTCTGTTGGCGTCTGGCGTAGGCGCCCTGTTTGTGGCGTCGCCCATTATGGCGTTCGCTTCAAGCGCCGCGGGCGAGGTAGAAGCGGGGGCCGAGGAAGCAGGCGGCTTGGCGCTTCTGATTCCCAAACCCGGTGAGTTCATCCCCATGTTGATATGCTTTATATTGATTTGGGTGATTCTTGCGAAGTTCGCTTGGCCGACGATCATCGGGATGCTCGACAAGCGCGTGACGACCATCAGCGGGGCGCTTGAGAAGGCGGAGGTCACTCGCGTTGAGAGCGAGCGTCTGCTTGAGGAGCAGAAGGCGCATCTTGAGGAGGCGAAGAAGCAGGCCGCTCAGATCATCGTAGACGCCCGAACTACCGGCGAGGCGATGCGCGCTGAGATGGCAGCTCAGGCCCAAGAGGACGCGCGTCTGCTCATCGACAAGGCCAACGCGGCCATTGAGGCAGAGAAGAAGATGGCCATTGCGCAGCTACAAAGCAGCGTAGCCAATCTCTCAGTTTCTGTTGCCGGACGTCTGATTGGTCAGGATTTGAGTGACAGCGACCACCGCAAGCTCATCGAGCGTTATCTGGCGGAGGCGGGCAGTCTCGATGTCAATTGACCGCGTATCTATATACAGAACCTCGACTGTCTATGCCGAAGTCTTGCTTCAAGCTGCTAAGGACAGAGGCATCATCCTTGAGCTTTCGGGGCAACTGACGCGGATTCTTTCCCTCATACGAGGCAACGTTGAGCTGCGTGACGTCTTAACGGACCGCGTGATTCCCGCTGAGACTCGTGCGAACGTGGCCAGAGAGGTCTTTGCGGGATTCGATGAGGCGTTAGTCGGAATGTTCGGCGTCATGGTTGAGCGCGAGGACATCTTTTTGCTCGATCGTGTCAACGAGACCTATGTCGAACTCGCCGAAAAGGAGCTCGATTCGCTCATTTTAGATGTGACGACGGTGGTTGAGCTGGACGATGATTTGAGGGCCAGCATAAAGAAGAAATATTCCGCCCAGTGCGGCAGGGATGTGCTTTTGCGAGAGCACATCGATCCCGCGCTTGTAGGTGGGTTGGTGTTAAGCGCGCATGGCAGGCGTATCGACGCAAGCGTAGTTTCGCAGCTTGAGAATGCCCGTGTCGTGCTTTCGACTGTTTCCAGCGGAGGTGAAGGGTAGATGGCGGAGATTACCGCAAGTTCGATTGACGCAGTGCTGCGCAAACAACTGGATGCCATCAAGACCAGTGTAGAATCGCGTGAGGTAGGCACCGTTATCCAAATCGGAGACGGTATTGCCCGCGTCAATGGACTCAAGGGCGCCATGTCGGGCGAGTTGCTTGAGTTCCTCGGGCAGAATGGCAAGATCGTGTTTGGGCTTGCCCAGAATCTTGAGGAGGATGAAGTCGGCGCCGTGCTTTTGGGCGACGTGACTACCATCAAAGAAAACGACCAAGTCCGTACGACCGGACGTCTTGTTGAGGTGCCCTCCGGTCGTGCCTTCCTCGGCCGCGTGGTCAACCCGCTCGGCGAGCCTATCGACGGCGCGGGACCCATCGAGCCGGAAGGCTATCGTCCCGTTGAGTTTCGAGCCCCGGGCGTCGTCGAGCGTCAAGGCGTCAACGAGCCGGTGCAGACCGGTATTCTCGCCATCGACTCGATGATTCCCATCGGCCGCGGTCAGCGCGAACTCATCATCGGTGACCGTCAAACCGGTAAAACTGCTATTGCGGTTGACACAATTATCAACCAAAAGGGCAAGAACCTCATCTGCATCTACGTGGCCATCGGCCAAAAGGCCTCAACCGTCGCGACAGTCGTCGAGACCCTTGAGCGTTACGGCGCCATGGAGTACACCATCATTGTCTCCGCGTCCGCGTCTGATTCAGCGCCGCTGCAGTACATCGCCCCCATGGCCGGCGTTGCCATGGGTGAGTACTTCATCTACAACGGCGAGGACGGCACGCCCGCCTCGGCCGACAATCCCGGTCGCCACGTTCTGTGCATCTACGACGACCTTTCCAAACAGGCGGTCGCCTATCGACAGATGTCGTTAACCCTTCGTCGGCCCCCGGGGCGTGAAGCCTATCCGGGCGACGTGTTCTACCTGCACTCCCGTCTGCTCGAGCGTGCGGTTAAACTTTCGGAAAAGAACGGGTCGGGTTCACTCACGGCTCTCCCCATTATCGAGACTCAGGCCGGCGACGTTTCCGCCTATATCCCCACCAACGTCATTTCTATCACCGACGGGCAG
>JAIRTN010000157.1 GCA_031254905.1 Coriobacteriales bacterium | reverse complement strand
CTGCCCTATGAGTACGCGATAGCCATCATGGCACTCCTCACCTGCGTCTACGTCGTCTTAGGCGGCTACATGGCAACGGCGGTCAACGACTTCGTGCAGGGCTGCGTCATGCTCGTGGGCATCATCGCGGTCATAGCCGCGGTCCTCGCCGGGCACGGCGGCTTTACGGAGGCGGTCATCACCCTCTCGCAAATTCCCAACGACACCCCGGGGACGCTCGGTATGCAAGGGGCGTTTACGTCCCTGTTCGGGCCCGACCTCATCAACCTCCTCGGTGTCGTCATTCTCACCTCGCTGGGAACATGGGGCCTGCCGCAGATGGTGCAGAAGTTCTACGCCATCAAAAGCACCTCGTCCATCAGGCGCGGCGCAATCATATCGACAATCTTTGCGCTGGCAGTTGCTGGTGGCAGCTACTTCCTCGGCGGCTTCGGGCGGCTGGTGGCTGCCGACGTCCCCCTCACTCCCGCGGGCACACCCGTCTACGACGCCATCGTGCCAACCCTGCTCGCCAGCATGCCGGATTTGCTCATCGGCCTCACGGTCGTCCTCGTCCTCTCCGCCTCCATGTCCACGCTCAGTTCCCTCGTGCTGACCTCAAGTTCCACGCTGACCCTCGACTTCATCAAAGGCAACTTCGCCAAAAACATGTCAGAGCGCAGCCAACTCATCTCCATGCGCGTCCTGATAGTCGTTTTCGTCATCATTTCCGCCGCAATCGCGCTCGTGCAGTACAATTCGCCCGTCACCTTCATCGCCCAACTCATGTCCATCAGTTGGGGCGCGCTCGCCGGCGCCTTCCTCGCGCCCTTCCTCTACGGCCTGTACTGGAAGCGCGTCACCGCCGCAAGCGTCTGGGCAAGTTTCATCTTCGCCGTGGGCCTTGTCTCCCTAAACACGGTATTCGGCTTCATCGCCTCGCCCATCAACGCCGGCGCTCTGGCAATGCTCGGCGGCCTGGTGATAGTACCGCTCGTCACCCTCCTCACGCCCGCTCCAAACGCGCAGGCGGTCGAGCGCCTGTTCGAGGGCAGTTACGCGCGCCTGCACGAGTACCCCATCGACGCCGACGAGCCGCCACCTTCAAAAGAGTAGTTTTTAAGGGGGATAAGAACGCTACGCCCCTCTGTAGCAAATCTCCCGCATCTTAGGGCATAAACTTAGGGCCTAAACCGGGTTGCGCATCACCGTCGCGAGCATGCGCGCGACGGCCCGTCCCTCCTCGTCGCGCACGTCGATGGTATAAAAACCGAGCCGCCTGCCCGACTTGTCCGTCTGCCCAACGGCAACAAGCCTACCGCCTCTCACGGCCGACAGGTACTCGATGCTGCTGGTAATCGACGCGCTCGGCTCCTCACCGACGTTGCTGATGATGGCAAGGCAGAAGTCTGCCAGCGTAAAGATGGCGCCGCCCATGACAAGCCCCATCGCGTTGAGGTGCCGCGGCTCAATAGCAAGCGAGCATACTACATACCCATAGCGCGCCTCATCGACGCGCACACCGCAGACCTCCGTGGCAAAACGGTCGTCGGCAAAGGTCGCGCGTATAGCCTCGAGGCTCGCGTCTTTCGGCAGGGCTTGCATGCTCGTACTCATCGCCATCCTTCTCTCCGCTCCTCAGAGCAACAAAACATTCGGCGTATTCGACGTATTCGGCGCCTCTCGCTATTCCTCAACGGTTTGGTTATCAAACCCACGTTACGGGAGCGCCAAGGTGACACTCTGTTATCATAGGCAATCTCGACAACATTTCAAGCACCACTAACAGCCCGCGCCCTCACCGCGCCCCACAAACGATTGGAACACCCTCGCCCATGGACTTCATAGAACTCCTCAAAGCCCTGCTCATCGGCATCGTCGAAGGCATCACGGAATGGCTGCCCATCTCAAGCACCGGCCACATGATACTTTTCGACGAATTCGTCAAAATGAATGTCTCCCCGGCCTTCCTCAGCATGTTCCTCGTCGTCATCCAACTGGGCGCCATCATGGCGGTCATCGTGCTGTACTTCCACCGCCTCAACCCCCTCTCACCCCGCAAAAGCCCCCAAGAACGCCGCTCAAGCCTCAGCCTGTGGGCAAAAGTCATCGTCGCCTGCGTCCCGGCGGCCATTGCCGGCTTCCTGCTCAACGACTGGGTCGAGGAGCGCTTCTTTAACGCCGTGGTCGTCGCCTGCGCACTCATCATCTACGGCATCGCTTTCATCGTAATAGAGCGGCTCAAAGCCGGGGACAAAGACGACACCGCCACGCCTGAGCGTGGCCGCCATTTCCGTTCTCGCAACGTCGTAAGCGAAGGTGAGGGAGGCGAACTAAGCGGTGATGAACTCGACAGTCTCTCGTTTCCCCGTGCTTTCGCCATAGGGCTTTTCCAGTGCCTTGCCATCATCCCCGGCACATCGCGCTCAGGCTCCACCATCTTGGGCGGTCGCATCCTCGGTGTTTCGCGACGGGTCGCGGCCGAGTTCTCGTTCTTCCTCGCCATACCCGTCATGTTCGGTTGGAGTCTGCTCAAAGTGGTAAAGGGCTTCATCCGCGACGGCCTCGCGCTCACCTCAACGGAGTGGGGCGTCTTTGCCGTCGGTGTGGTGGTTGCCTTCGTCGTTTCGATACTCGCCATCAGATTCCTCATGGGCTACATCAAACGCCACAGCTTTGAGGTTTTCGGCTGGTACCGCATCGTCCTCGGCGCCCTCGTTCTCATCTACTTCGCCGCCACCAACTCCCTCCTCACCTAACCTCCCCCCACACACGTACACCCCGCCCTTTTGTCCTTTGCGGCTGCGAGCCGGGTCAAGAAAACGCGGCGCTCCAACTGCGGCTGGCTCGTACCACTCTCTTGCGCCGCAACCTCCGCTCGCTTTTGTTCCGATGCCATCCGTGAGACTGGATTTCTCGCGTGCGCTCGAAATGACGGTTTTACCTGCGGATATCTCTCAGGTTGTCATTTCGAACGGAGCCGCAGGCGTAGAGAGAAATCTAGTCTTGCGGCTTCGACCCGGGTCAGAAAAACGCAGCGCTCCGACCGCGGTTGACTCGTTGCACCCTCTTGCGCCGCAACCTCCGCAAAAGTTCTTCCCCGTTGCCATCCGTGTCACCTGTTTTCGCCGCGTAGCTCGAAATGACGGTTTGACCTGCGGATATCTCTCAGGTTGTCATTTCGAACGGAGCCCGAAGGGCGCAGAGAGAAATCTA
>JAIRTN010000085.1 GCA_031254905.1 Coriobacteriales bacterium | reverse complement strand
GCGGCACGCGAGGAGGCTCTGTTCGTTTCAAACGCGGGTGGCAGGTTGCAAAAAAGATGGTATTATCATTTGGGGAAGTGGGACACGGCATACGCGCGCTAAAAGACCGGGACGGACATTCCGCGCAACGGTAAGCGCGCAAGGATACGGGGAGCTAGCATGACAGAATCTAATGATACTAGCACAGAACAGCCACGCGCTCACGGCGCCGCTGCGCGCGACGCCGAGCCACCCACACCCACAGTAGCCACAGCCGGCACCGAGCCGCCCACATCCGCGGCACCCGCCCTCGCCGCCCCCGACCTAACCGTCACAGGCAGCGCCGCCCCGCCCCACTGGAAGCGCACCATCGCGCTGGTGTGGAGCGGTCAGGCAGTCTCCTTCGTATCGAGCGGCGCGGCCGGCTTCGCCATCATCTGGTACCTCTCGATAGCAACCGCAAGCGCCACCATCCTTGCCCTCGGCACCATCGCCTATTTCATCCCACTCATCGTTCTTGGGCCCTTGGCCGGCGCCATCGTCGACCGGTACAACCGCAAGTACATCATCATAATCTCCGACCTCTGCATCGCGTTCATCACCATACTCGTCGCCCTGATGATTAGCGCGGGCCTCACAAGCGTGCCCCTCATACTCGCCATGCTTCTCCTGCGCTCCGTCGGCGCAACCTTCCATCAGCCCGCCATGCAGGCAACCATGCCCCTGCTCGTCCCCGAACGCCACCTCGTCCGCATCGGCAGCCTCGACCAAGGCATCATCGGCCTCAGCAACATCGTGGCACCTGCTCTCGGCATCCTCCTCTACACCTCCATGGGGCTCCACTCAGCCCTGTTCGTCGACGCGGCGGGCGCCCTCATCGCCTGCGGCATCCTCGCATTCGCCACCATTCCCAACGTACACCTCGCAAAATCGGAGCGCACCAGCCTGCGCCGCGAAATGGCAGACGGCATGCGCGCCATCAAAAACTGCCGCGGCATGGGCACCTTCTTCGCACTCATAACGGTCTGCTGCATCGCCTACATGCCCATGTCGGCCTTCTTCCCGCTGATGACCAGCCTGCACTTCCTCCGCGACGGCTACTCCGCCGCCATCGTTGAGGCCGTGTGGAGCGTCGGCTTTCTCCTTGGCTCCATCGTATTGGGTATATGGGGAGGAGGACGGCGCCTTGTGCCGCTCATTGTCATCTCGGTGGGAGTCTGTGGTGCCCTTGTCGTCGCCTGCGGCCTTCTGCCGCCGGCGGCCTACTGGGCCTTCGTCGTACTGACCGGACTCATGGCAATCACTGGCGCCTTCTTCAACAGCCCGCTCATCGCGGTCATCCAAAAGAACATCGAACCCGCACAGCTTGGGCGTGTCATGGCGGTATTCGGAGCGCTGACCTCGCTGGCCTCCCCCATCGGCCTTGTTATCTCAGGCCCGGTTGCCGATGTCATCGGCGTCGCGCCCCTGTTCGTCGCCAGCGGGGCGCTGATGCTCCTCATCGCGCTCGCCGCCCTGTTCTTCCCCGTCATCAACAACCTCGACCACCCAAAAGAGGCCCCCACCCCTAAGACTGCCGCCTAAAGCCCCACGGCACGCCTGAGTTAAGGGATGCACGTCTAGATTTCTCACGTGCGCTCGATGACAACCTATGAGCGTCTTGATGGTTAGGCGGGTTTGGCGGTCTTGGGTTTGGCGGTCTTGGGCTTAGCGGCCTTAGGCTTGGCTGTTTTGGGCGCCTTGGGCTTAGCAGTTTTAGCCGCCTTGGGCTTAGCGGTCTTGGGTTTGGCGCGCTTGGGGGTGGAGGCCTTTGCCTTTCCGCGGGGCGCCTTGCCCTCGGCCTTCTCCTTCTCCTTCTCCACACGCAGGGGGCAACTGAGGTTGGGGCACAGTTCCCACGGGCCGCGGTTGGTGGTGACAATCACCTTCGGAGCGCCGCAAGCCTCGCAGGTCTTACCCGTCGCGACGAGTTTGCCGCGCTGCGGCAGAGGATAACTCGTGTTGCACAACTCATAGTTTGTGCAGCGGATAAAGCGCTTGAGCGTGCGCGGATTTTTCTGGGCAACCAAATCGCCGTGGCGCCCCTCCTCCTTGCAGACGGGGCAGGTACCCACCGTAAGGTCGGGCTCGGCGTTTGTGGGACACTGGGGGTCAACGCAGGCAATATGCGGCTTGGAGCGAAACGGCGTCACCTTAATCTGCGGCTTGCCGCAAACGGAGCAAAGTTCCTCAACCGGGTCGATTTTGCCCGTCGGCACCGGGAACGTAACCTCGCAATCCGGCCAGCCGGAGCAACCGATGAAATTCGAGCGCGTCTTAACCGAGCTTTTCATGAGCAAATCCTTGCCGCAGACGGGGCAGGCACCTACGCGGGCGTCCGCGGTAACGGCGTCGCTCAGGGCTTCTCCCACTTCTTCTTTAGCGGGGATAAGTTCGTCCATGATTCCGGCTAGCAAGCTGCGCGAATGCCCAACAACGTCGTCGCGCGTACTCTCACCGGCGGCGATGGAGCTCATTTCCTCCTCAAGTTGCGCGGTCATATCCGGCGTTGTGATGGGCGGCGCAAAACGGCCAAGGGCCTTGATGACGGCGATGCCGAGCGCGGTTGGCTCAACGGGGTCATTTTGGATGTAGCGCACCTCGAGCAGTCGCTCAATGATGGAGTGACGGGTTGACTTCGTACCAAGCCCGACCTTCTCCATCTCCTGAATAAGCCGCCCCTGCGAGTAGCGGGAAGGCGGTTCGGTTTGCTTTTTGGTAAGTGTCGCGCCCTCAAATACGACGCTTTGCCCCTGCTCAAGACGGGGAAGCTGCTCGTCTTTCTTGAGCCCATAGGGGTAGATGGCGCGAAAACCCGGCTTCGTGAGCACGTCGCCGCGCGCAATGAAGGGCTCGCCGTTCACCTCGACTGTCACCTTGGTGCCCTCGACCGTGGCCGCCCCGGAGAGCGTGGCGAGGAAGCGCCGCGCGACGAGATTATAGAGTTTCCATTCCTCGGAGCGCAGCTTGTCGGGGTCGCCAACGCCGGTGGGATAGATGGGCGGATGGTCGGTTGTCTCGGTCTTGCCCCGCGTCGCCTTGAGCGCGCCGGCCTTGAGCAGTTGCTGGGCGTAGGGGGCATAGGCGGGAACGCCTTGGAGCATCTTGACGGTGCCCGCAAGGTCGAGCGAGGCCGGGTAGACGGTGTTATCCACGCGCGGGTAGGAAATGTACCCGTCCATGTACAGCGACTCGGCGATGCGCATGACGCGCGCCGGCGAAAGGCCTTCTGCGGCAGCGGCAGCCTGCAGGGAGGTAGTGTTAAAAGGAGTGGGGGGAGAAACCCGGCGCTCTTTCTTCTCGATGGCTCTCACGATGCCGCTGCGCTGGCCCTCGACCGCGGCCATAACGCGCTGCGCGGCCCCTTCCTCCTTGAAGCGCTCGGTTGCGTGCGTGCATTCAAAATGCTCGCCCTCGGCGTCGAACAGCGCCTTGATAACCCAATAATCCTCGGGCTTGAAGGCCATGCGCTCCTCCTCGCGCGCCACGATGAGCGCAAGCGTGGGGGTTTGGACGCGGCCGGAGGGCCTCACGTTGCCAAAGCCGGCGTATTTTGCAATAGTAAGATAGCGTGTGAGCACGGCACCCCAGATGAGGTCTATCCATTGGCGAGACTCCCCCGCCTGAGCAAGATTGGTGTCGAGGTTGACTTGGTTGGCAAAGGCGTGGTTAATCTCATCGGTCGTCAGAGCGGAATAGCGCGCGCGGGTCGCCGGAATTTTCGGCGCGGCCTCCCGCACCATGGAAAGCGCGTCGGCGCCGATAAGTTCCCCTTCGCGGTCGAAGTCCGTGGCGATGATGACGCTTTGCGCCTTTGTGGCAAGATTTTTTATGGAGCGGATGATGCCTTTCTCCGCGGGCATCTTGCGCAGGGGCGCAAAGACAAGATACGGCAGGGCATCGAGCTTCCACGCCTTGAGGTCTACGCTGTCCTCGGTGAAGGGCTTGCGCTTTCTGAACGGCGGCTTGGCAAGCG
>JAIRTN010000041.1 GCA_031254905.1 Coriobacteriales bacterium | reverse complement strand
GGGACGCGGTATCTCGGCGTCGCATCCGGAAACGGCTATGGATGAGGCGTTTTCGCGCTACCTCAATGGAGAGGATTACATGCAGATATTTGCTGCGGATGTCGAAAAGTCTCAGGTTGACCGCGCGCTTGAGGCGTGGAAAAACGACGGCGCCCAGGCCTCTCTTAGTAGCGACGGGCGCCAAGCCTATTGGGATTTGAGGGGCGAGGAGCCCAAACTCGGAAAGAACGAAGAACTCTTTGCCATCTACAGCATCGGCGGCAGCCTTTGGAGCCAAGGGCTCAAGGGCTACGTGATAATCAGAGAGGATACAAAAGCCGACACCTACTACATCGTGGACTTTGATTATTGGGGCGCTGGGCAGCCTTCTCCCCGGCCTGAGCGGTAGTAGCGTTCTTTCTTGCCGCAGGGCGAGGACACACAGAAAGCGAGCCGCTTTGCCGTTTACCTTGGGCGATAGCAGATATGATGTGTGTTACGAGATATAAAGGAATTGCCGTATGACTATCATAGAATTGGTTTCCCCATGTAAAGAAATGAAATCGGCGGCTATTGTATATCGCCAAGAGCATTTTGACCATGGCGAAATGATAATCAACGGTAGTTCGCTATTTGATAAAATAGACTCCTATGACGAATGGCTTTTGCATATTGCGAGAAATTCGAACGAGGAAACCGTTCCGCCAGATTGGGTTGTATCTTCCGTGTTTTTTGGTGTCCGTAAAAGCGACAACAAAATCATAGGTGTAATCGACTGTCGCCATTATCTTAATGATTTTTTGCGGGAATACGGTGGGCATATTGGTTATGCCGTCAGGCCGTCCGAACGCGGAAAAGGATACGCCACACAAATGCTTAATCTTGCCCTTGAACATTACAAGCGACTGAAAGTGAGCAAGGTCATGCTCGGCTGCTACAAAGAGAATTTACCGTCTGTCAGAACCATTGAAAAAAATGGCGGTATCTTGGAAAAAGAAATGTCTTACATTGATGGGAAACCGATGTTTGTCTATTGGATAGAGCTAAACTGGTGAGATTTGAAGGGGGAAGCGAAACACGCTTAAGACAAAAGGGGACGGCTCATCTGTCTTGAGGTACAGGGCAGAGAGGCCGTCCCCTTTTGTCTTGTACATATCGATTGCGGCTTTGTTGCTGTGTTTGTGGACTTTTCATCAAAACGAGTATAGTATAAAATATACTTGTCTATAAGCCCATGAGAGGAGCCGTTATGCCGCAACTTTCCCTTTATCTTGATTATGAGACCATGGAGATTGTGAGGCGCAACGCCGAGCTAGAGAATTGCTCTGTATCGAAGTATGTCGCAAAGGTGCTGCGGGAAAAGACCGACAGGGACTGGCCGGATTGGTTCTGGGGGCTTTGCGGCGCAATAGACGATGAGGGTTTTGTCGAACCGGAGGACGTTTATTTCGACCAGATTTCTGCTCGAGAGGCACTCTCATGAAATGGTTTTTGGATACCAATATATGTATTGACTATCTCAGAAATACTCATCCCGTTGTTGCGGCGCAACTGCGCAAACTCGACAGAGAGTTGATACGGATACCATCGATGGTGCAGGCGGAACTGTTGCATGGAGCCGAAAAAAGCGCTATGAAACGCACGATGGAAGCAACCACGCTGTTTTTGTCTGCCTTTACCATCACCGCGTTTGACAGCGCTGCCGCGGAGAGGTACGGAAGTATCCGTACCGCCCTTGAGCGGCGCGGCGAGCGCATCGGCTTCAACGACCTCATCATAGCGGCGACCGTCATGGCGCACGATGGCATACTCATCACAAACAATTATCAGGAGTTCAAGCGCGTCAAAGGACTGCAAGTCGAGAATTGGGTTGAGCTGTAGTTGGCACTACTGTTTTCAAGAACGTTTCGCTCGCAGACGCATGGCTAGATGTCCGGGACAAGCCCGAACATGACGAGGTAGTTTTGTCTTGCGCGCACGCTTGGGATGGCGGGTGGTGGCGTGCGGTGGTGGGCCTAGGAGGCGGAGAAGTTGGCTTTGGCGATGGAAATCATCAGTTTGATGCGGTTGAGTTGGTTGACCTCGCTGGCGCCGGGGTCGTAGTCGACGGCCACGATATTCGACGCGGGGTTGAGATGCCGCAACTCCTTGATGACGCCCTTGCCCGTTACGTGATTGGGCAGGCAGGCGAAGGGCTGCGTGCAGACGATATTGGGTGTTCCGTTGTGGATGAGTTCGAGCATTTCTGCGGTTAGGAGCCACCCTTCTCCCATAGAATTACAGAGGCTGAGTATCTGGCTCGCGTAGTCGGCAAGTTCGTAGATGGTCGCGGGCGGCTCGAAGCGCTTGCTGGCACACAGGGCCTCGATGATGGGGCGGCGAATGCGGTTAAACAGCGCAATGGACGCGCGTGAGCCGAGGGCGGACTTCTTAGATTTTGCCAACTGCTGGTTTTGCCAGATGCTGTTGGATATGCCAAAGAGGAAGAACTCGGTCAGCCCCGGCACGACCACCTCGCAGTCCTCGGCCTCGATGACGTCAACGATGTTGTTGTTGGCCGTGGGGTGGAACTTTACGAGTATCTCGCCGACAACGCCTACGCGCGGCTTGCTGCGGTCGTTTACGAGAGGAAGCGTGTCGAACTCATAAACGATTTGGGCCACCGTCTCACTATAAATGCGGTAGTTTAGCTTGCCCAACATCTGTTCTCCGCAGATTTTCATCCACTTGTCGAACAGCGCCTTGGCCGAGCCTCGTCGTTCTTCATAGGGGCGGGTGCGGTAGAGGCACTGCATGAGCAGGTCGCCGTAGAAGATGGAGTAGATGGCGCGACGCAGCATCTCCGGCGAAACCTTAAAGCCCGGATTGCTCTCGCCGATGCTGTGAAAACTGAGCGCAATGACAGGGATTTGCGGGTAGCCGGCCTCGCGAAGTGCTTTGCGGATAAGCCCGATGTAGTTGGTGGCTCGACAACCGCCCCCGGTCTGCGTGATGATGACCGCCGTGCGGTCGAGGTCGTAGCGTCCGCTCGTGATTGCCTCCATGATTTGGCCGGTCACGAGGATGGAGGGGTAGCAGATGTCGTTGTTGGTGTATTTGAGCCCCGCGTCGACGGCACCGGGGTCCACCGAGGGCAGAAGTTCGATGTTGTAGCCCGCGTGCGCGAATACCTTGATGAGCAACTCGAAGTGTATCGGCGCCATCTGGGGGCTCAGGATGGTGTAGCCCTGCTTCTTCATTTCCTTTGTGTACGGAGGCTTTTTGATGGCGGTCGAGACGCGGTTTTTTTTCAGGTGGACAGGCGCGCCTCCCTCTGCCCCTTTTACCTCCGATGCAAGCGCATCTGCCGGTGCGCCCGTTTCCTGTGGCTCTGTGGGAGCAGGAGCAGTCGAGAGGAGTGGGGGACATGAGTCGGAGATTGTGCTGAGCGAGGCGT
>JAIRTN010000036.1 GCA_031254905.1 Coriobacteriales bacterium | reverse complement strand
TTGTCGGGCGTGCGGCTCTCGGGCGGGCGCGGGTTGTGCTGGAACTGCACCACACTACGCGCTCGCTGGCGAATCGCGGTCGCGAGGCAGTCAGTCCCCGTGTCACCGCCCCCCACGATAACGACATCCTTACCCTTTGCGTCGAGCACCTCATCCCCATCAAAACCTTCATCTATAAGCCTGCGGGTGGCATTCGTCAGGTAGTCGATGGCGTAGGCAACACCAACAAAATCGCTGCCCGGCACCTCCAGCGCGCGCGGCACGGTGGCCCCGCTGCACAGGACGAGGGCGTCAAACTCGTCGAGCAGCGCCTGCAGCGGGATGTTCCCGCCCACCTCGGCGCCAAGTTCAAAGCGCACGCCCTCCTCGCGCATGACCTCTATCCGCCGCTCGATGACGCTTTTGTCGAGTTTCATCGTGGGGACGCCGTACATCAGCAGGCCGCCCGGGCGGTCGGCACGCTCAAAAACCGTTACGCTCTCGCCGAGTTGGTTGAGTTGGTAGGCGCAGGCCAAACCCGCGGGCCCCGAGCCGATGACCGCCACCCGGTGCCCCGTGCGCGTGGCCGGCACCCGCGGCCGCAGCAGCCCGCTGACCTGCGCGTGTTTGTCGAGAAAGTGTTCGAGATCCTTAATTGTTACCGGCGGTTCATGCTCGCCAAGCGTACAGGAGCCCTCGCAAAGCGCCGGGCAAATGCGGCCCGTAAACTCCGGAAAGGGGTTGGTTCTGCGCAGCCGGTCGTAGGCCTCGTCGAACAGCCCGCGGTAGATGAGGTCGTTTATCTCGGGGATGAGGTTGGAAAGCGGGCAGCCAATGGACAGGCCGTCGACCCTCATGCCCGCGTGGCAAAACGACACGCCGCAGTCCATGCAACGCGCAGCCTGCTCCCGCAGCACCTCAAGCGGCTGCAACTCATGAAACTCCCGGTAGTCCCTCACGCGCTCCCTAATGGGCCGGTTGGCCGCCTCGGCACGCTCAAACTCAAGAAACGCGGTCTGTCTGTCCATCAAATCTCCTCAACCCTCCGTTGACCTAGGCCTCAATTATACCGGAGTGCGAAAAAAGCATCCGGCCACGTGCCTTACGTAGCTCAAAGGCAAAAGATAAATGGGGACAAGAACGGGCGCATCCCCCCTCCCTGCGTCTCCCAACACACGTTCCAAGGGATGTTCCGATGCCAACCGTGAGACTGGATTGCCGGGTCACGCCCGGCAATGACGGGTTTGTGCTGTGGGGCGGGGGTGAGGGGGATGCGCCCGTTCGGCTCCCTATTAAACTGTCTTTTTATGTGATGAAATAGTTGGTTACGCCTTCTTGGATGAGTGAGGCGATGGTGATTCCGAATATCGCGGCTAGGATGCAGAGCGCGAGGAGGACGAGCGCGCAGATGGCGGAAGGGACAATGAGCTGCCATTTTTTGGGGTTTTTTAGATGCGCGTAGATGAAGGCGCAGAAGATGACGTCGACCACGGGGATGATGATGAGGATAATGAATAGAGCGAGTTTAATTTTGGATATTTGCCCGCGCCGACAAGCATCGATGAGCGCCGAGATGTAATAGAGGCTGGGGACGACGAGGCACAGGATTCCCAGTGCGGTGCTGATGACTAGGCCGGCGACGACATAGGGAGCCAGCATCATCCAGAGTATTGGGCCGAGAGGCGGCGCTATGACGCCAAAGATTGCATACAGGAGGAGCAGGCCCCCAATGAGGACGCTGAGTATTGAGAGCGGAACGATTAACAGCTTGCTGACCAGCGCTGACTTTAGCAGACTGCCGCGCTGCTCGAGATGTTTGCGGGAGGTGGCGGTGTCGATGATGACGCAGACAATGCAGACGATGCCGACGAGTGTCATCAGTATGGGGAGCGCGAACATGGCTGGCCCGAGCCAGCCAGAGGTCTGAGAGGACTGAGGGGACTGAGCGTGCTCGAAATACAAAAAAACGACGCCTGCGGCCGCATAGCCGATGGCAATAAACGTTATGAGCAACACTTTGCAGGCTTTTTGCATAGGCTTCCCCTCAGCGAAAGAATATGAATATGATAAATGAATCCTACCTCTCGGGGTTCGAGGTAAGAGACTTAGGGGGCAAATTGTTGATAGTTACTGCGCCTTGCTTTTGCGGCGGTTCTTTATGGCGCGAACTACTCGTAGCGTGAGCAGGATCAGCGCAGCGACTATGAGGACGCAGGCGCTTACGAAGACGAACAGGGCCACGTTGAAGCTGCTACCACCGCCGAGCAGTTCTACCGCGGGTTCATCGGTCCAGATGGAGGCGACCCAGCTAAGCTGCGCTTCTTTGACGTATTCATCCGCGCGATAGGGCAAGATGATGCCCGCCGCCGCCGCGTTGTGCGCTTCTTCCGCGACCTTTGCGACGTAGTCTTGGTGCGTGGGGTAGAGCGCGAGGATTTCTTTTTGCGTAAAGGCCGTAACCTTGCCGTTGAGGCCCGCGAACAGACTGATGTCGTACGTGGCAATCGTGGCCGTGAGTTCTGGCAGGCGAACGCCGCCCTTGACGTTGCCGTGCTGGTCAAGAAAATAGCCTAAGAGCATATTGATTGAACTGAGCGGCGGCATGGCGGGCGGCTGTGTGCCGTCGTCTATCCACTCTTGTATGCGCACGAGCGCCGCCTCGTAGACGTTCGTCCAATCGACGGGTTTAAGCAGTTCGCCTTCGCCGATGTCATATCCGATGATACCGTCGCGCTGAGTTTGCAGCAGGACGGTCTCCATGCGCTTCGGCGCAAGGTGCGAGGCACCGGCGACTTGCCATGAGACAATGTTGGCTGTGTCCGGCTGCGCGAGACTACCGAGTGTGTTGGCTTCTGTTTGGGAATTGATGATGAACACTTTGCAGGCTATGTCCTCTCGGATTTTTGCGGAGATGGTGCGGCCCTGCGTTTTGCCGTCCTCTTTGTAGTGAGAGAGTTCTCGGGCAAAATCCGTAGCCCGAGCCGCGCAAACGACCGGGACGAGCGCGTCGAAAACGCCTTCTATCGGCTGCACACCGTTGGCGTAGCTGAGGATTCGGCTGCCCGACTGCGATTCACCCACGCCGAACACCTTCTCGACCTTGAGGCCGCCCATGGGGTCAATGGGAGTGGTGGGGTTGGTGCTGTTGGAGGCGCCGGATGCGCCGGAGGCGGAAGTTGCAGCGGCACCGAGCAGACGGTCCTTGCCTACCGCACGGGCAATCTGCGTGAAAATGTCGAAACTCAGGGCGTCATCGGTAATATGCAAATCGCCATAGCGCGCACTGTCCCACACGGTGAGACCCACGCCCATAGCTGCATCCGGGTAGCCGTAGAGGCCGTTGTATTGCACGGAAGCGGCCACGTAGGCAAAGCCTTCTTCGTAAAGCCCGGGCGAATCCAT
>JAIRTN010000033.1 GCA_031254905.1 Coriobacteriales bacterium | reverse complement strand
CACGTTCGCACGAGCCTCAGCGGGAATTACGCGGTCCGTTAAGACGTCGCGCAGTTCAACGTTACCTCGTATGAGGGAAAGAATCCGCGTCAGTTGCCCCGAAAGTTCAAGGATGATGCCTCTGTCCTTGGCCGCCCGAAGTAAGACTTCGGCATAGACAGTCGAGGTCCTATATATAGATACGCGGTCAGTTGACATCGAGACTGCCCGCCTCCGCCAGATAACGCTCTATGAGCTTGCGGTGGTCGCTGTCACTCAAATCCTGACCAATCAGACGTCCGGCAACGGAAATCGAGAGGTTAGCAACGCTGCTTTGTAGCTGCGCAATAGCCATCTTCTTCTCCGCCTCAATAACAGCATTGGCCTTGTCGATGAGCAGACGCGCATCCTCTTGGGCCTGAGCCGCCATTTCGGCGCGCATCGCCTCGCCGGTGGTTCGAGCATCCGCAATAATCTGAGTGGCCTGCTTCTTCGCCTCCTCAAGATGCGCCTTCTGCTCCTCAAGCAAACGCTCGCTCTCAACGCGAGTGAATTCCGCTTTCTCAAGCGCCTCGCTGATGGTCGTCACGCGCTTGTCGAGCATCCCGGTAATCATTGGCCAAGCGAACTTCGCAAGAATCACCCAAATCAATATAAAGCATATCAACATGGGGATGAACTCACCGGGGTTGGGAATCAGAAGCGCCAGGCCGCCTGCTTCCTCAGCCTCCGCTTCTACCTCGCCTGCGGCGCTTGAAGCGAACGCCATAATAGGCGACGCCACAAACAGGGCGCTTGCGCCAAACGCCAACAGAAGCAGCCTTTTACCGACTGCGTCGAATAGCTTCACGTCAGTACCTCCACGGCATCATTAATCCGGTTAAACCGGATTGTCAGCTCATCAACGCGAGAACAAATCCAATGAGAGCAAGCGCCTCGATGAATGCCGCACCGAGAATGAACGTGGTGAAAATCTTGGGCTGCATCTCGGGCTGACGGGCGGTTGACGTCACGGCACTGTAGGTTGCGAAGCTAATGCTGGCCGCTGCGCCGATGACACACAGAGCATAACCGATGATAACTGGCACGATTCCTCCTTCTCTCGGACAGAAACCCTTGTTCCTGCCCACTTACTTTACTCGGCCTCGCCCCCATTTGTGGGCAAGACCGTCTTGCTATGTTACCGGGCAGAGCCCGGAGTAACACCTTCTCAGTGCTCGCTGGTTGCCAACTGTATGTAGACGGCGGACAACAGCGTAAACACATAGGCCTGAATGAAGGCCACCAGTAACTCCAGAATATACATGCCGACAAGCAACACTATCCAGCCAAGGGCGGGAGCGGCTCCCGCTAGGTTGGAGAGCGTGAACTCCTGTATCGCGGGAAAAGCAAACAAGGTCGTGAGAATCGAGAAGGTTCCCAAGACGATGTGGCCAGCATACATATTAGCAAACAGCCGTAGTGACAGCGTGGCAATACGTAAAAACAGCGAGAATACCTCTATGAGCCACACGAGCACATTGACGCCCGGTATGAGACCTGCGGGGGCAAGACTCTTAACATAGGGAAGGAGCCCCGCATGACGGAGCCCCCAGTAGTTGAAATAGATAAAACTGATTGTGGCAAGCATGAATGTGGCGCTGAAGGTTCCTGTCGCCGCCTTGGCACCGGGAATCAAGCCCACAAGATTCGACAGGAGGATGAAAAAGAATACGGTAAAGAGGAAGGGCATGTGCTTGTCCGCGTCGCGCCCTAAGATGCCTACCCCTATCTCTCGCCTGATGTATTCGACTGCTGCCTCAACAACAGCGGCGAAATTCTTTTTGGGAACCAAGGTCATCTTCGACTTGGCGACTAACACGATGACGAGCAGCAGAACCGATACGATGACTATCCACACCGAATAGGGAGTGATAGAACCCCAACCAAAATTGAGGATGTCTTCGCCATTCAGCGATTTGAGCAGATGTTTCATCTCGGCGTCTAGATGCTCAAGCGGTCCCAAAACTCACTCCTTACCACACTCGCCCATTCTTACCTTACCTCAGCGCCTCTGTTCTCTAAGAGCATACAGCAAACTGGCACCGAGAAACGCTACAACCATACCCACCCCAAACGCGAGGAGTGCATCGGGCGCAAGCTTTGAAACAACAAGCAATGCCACCAGCAGAAGGATGAAACCTACACTGAGTACCGCCATAGCCAACTGAATGGATATTTGGCGAATCCGCCGGTTTCCCCTCCGGGAAAGGTGTTGCGCAAGTAGCAGAGGAATGAATCCAGCAACTCCTACAAGCGCTCCCAACACACCAGCCAGTACCATGAGAATGACCCTCTCGTCGAAAACCCGTTCGCGAAATGCCCTTTCCCGAGCGTACTGTCGAAACGCAGAAATGATACCAGAACATTCCGGGATTTCAGACAAAGAAGTACTAAAATTTCTAAAGCATCGGGTCAGCGGAAGCGAAAGCTCGGCAGGACAAGAGAGAAAACCCCTTAAAACTTCCTAAAACTCCCTGAAGCCCCTTAGGGAATATACCGCCTTGTCTCAACTCCGGATTCGGCAAGCATGCCTTCGGTCAACTCGTCGGGATAGGATTCCTCGAAGACAATCTCGCGGATGCCGGCGTTGATGAGCATCTTCGCGCAGATGATGCAGGGCTGCGTTGTGCAGTAGACCGTGGCACCATCGATGCTGCTGCCATGCTTTGCCGCTTGGATAATCGCGTTTTGTTCGGCATGGAGCCCGCGGCAGAGTTCGTGCTGCTGGCCGCTCGGTATGCCAAGCTGTTCGCGCAGACAGCCGCGGTCAAGGCAGTGCTCTATGCCCTGAGGGACACCGTTGTAGCCGGTCGCGAGCATGCGCTTGTCCTTGACGATGACCGCGCCCACGGCACGGCGGCGACAGGTCGTCCGGCGCGCAACCTGATGGGCAATCTCCATAAAGTATTGGTCCCAACCGGGGCGTGTGTCCATCGGTCTTTCCTCCTCAGAAAGCGCGTTCACTTCGTCCCGAAGATACGGTCGCCCGCATCGCCGAGGCCCGGCACGATATAGGCATGTTCGTTCAGACACTCGTCGATGGCGCAGGTGTAGATGTTGACCTGCGGGTCGGTGTTGACAACGGCCTGAATGCCCTCAGGGGCGGCAATGATGACGAGAAGGCGTATCCGGTTGGAGGGCACCCCTTCCCTCTTGAGAAGTTTTATCGCCGCGGAAGCCGAGCCGCCGGTGGCAAGCATCGGGTCGACAATGAGAACCTCGCGGGTTTCGATGTCCTCGGGCAGCTTGCAGTAATACTCTACCGGCAGATGGGTATCCGGGTCGCGGTACAACCCGACATGACCGACACGAGCAGCGGGGATAAGTTCGAGTATGCCCTCGACCATGCCCAGCCCGGCCCTGAGTATCGGCACAATCGCGACCTTGCGCCCCTTGAGGGTGTAGGCGGTCGTTTCGCAGATGGGCGTTGTAACCTGGATGGGCTCAAGCTGAAAATGCCGGGTTGCCTCGTAGCCCTCGAAGATGGCGAGTTCTTTGATGAGTTCGCGGAATTGTTTGGAACCGGTCTCCTGATTGCGGAGGATGGTGAGCTTGTGCTGAACCATCGGGTGGTCGATGACCGTCACGACCTTTGTCGAATAGTCGGAGATTGTCACATTGCCGTTTGCCATTGGTCTTCCTTTCCAAACCGGTTTTCCTCGCTACCTCGTCTGGAAACAGGCCCCAAACGGGCAGCCGCCCTACGCCCTCCTACGCCCCGCGCCTTACATCTCCGGGTACAACGGGTGAGCCGCTACTAAGTCTGCCACCGCGTTTCTCACCTTTGTCATAACAACCTTATCGGTATGCTCGAATATCACGCGCGCGATGAGATGCCCCACCTCGCGTGCCGCGTCCTGCCCGAAGCCCCGCGCCGTGATGGCGGCGCTTCCGACGCGGATGCCGCTTGCCACGAAGGGCGAGCGCGTTTCGTTGGGGATGGAGTTTTTGTTGACGGTGATTCCCACCTGCCCCAAGAGGTCCTCCGCCTGCTTGCCGGTGACGTCGGAGGCAGTAAGGTCGACGAGTGCAAGATGATTGTCCGTCCCGCCCGTGACGAGGCGCAGGCCACCTTCGGCCATCGCCTCTCCCATCGCCTTCATGTTTACGAGTATCTGCTGCGTATAGGTCTTAAACTCTGGCTTTAACGCCTCGCCGAAGGCAACCGCCTTACCCGCGATGACATGCTGCAGCGGGCCGCCCTGAGTACCCGGGAAAACCGCCTTGTCGATGCGGGTGGCAAGCGTCTCGTCGTTTGTGAGGATGAACCCGCCGCGGGGACCGCGCAAGGTCTTGTGCGAGGTTGAGGTGACGACGTCGGCGTGGGGCAGCGGGCTGGGATGCACGCCGCCGGCGACAAGGCCGGCGATGTGGGCGATGTCCACCATGAGAAAGGCCCCCACCTCGTGGGCGATGTTTGCGAAGCGCTCGAAGTCGATGAGACGTGGATAGGCGCTGGCCCCGGCGATAATCATCTTTGGGCGAGATGCCTTTGCGATGCGCTCGACCTCATCCATATTAATATATTCGGTTTCGGGGTCCACGCCATAGTCCATCATGTTGTAGACCATGCCGCTGAAGTTGACCGGCGAGCCGTGGGTGAGGTGTCCACCGTGCGCCAAGCTCATGCCGAGTACCGTATCGCCCGGCTCGACCATGGCGAGGTAGGCGGCGAGGTTGGCACTCGCCCCGCTGTGGGGCTGCACGTTGGCGAAGCGGGCGTTATAAAGCCTGCAGGCGCGCTCGACGGCAAGCGACTCGACCACGTCGACGACATGACAGCCGCCGTAGTAGCGCTTGCCGGGGTAGCCCTCCGCGTATTTGTTCGTGAGTACGCTGCCTACGGCCTCGAGAACCGCCATTGAGGTGAAGTTCTCCGAGGCGATGAGCTCGATTTGGTTGCGCTCGCGGGCGAGTTCGTCTTTGATGACGGTGGCAACGGCGGGGTCTTGAACTGAGAGGGTGTCGAGGGTCATTGGTGGCCTTTCCGTAGTTGTTTGAGGGATTGCATTCCTTGGTTGAAGGGGCTGGAAGGGGTGGTTATTCTAGCTGTTGCGGCCTTGGCTGAAGCCCGCGCCGAGTCCTGCGCCGTAGCCTTGATCGAAACCGGCGGCCTCGCCTTTCTCATAGCCGATATTATAGCCACCATTGTGGAAGTACGCGGCAAAACTTTCCTCCATCTGTTGTATCTTTGCAACGCGGGAGGCATGGCGTCCCGCGGCGGGCTCGGTGGAAAGAAAATTCTCGACAATTTGCTTGTTGGTCTCCACGTCGACGAAACGCGCGGAGAGCGTGACGATGTTGGCGTTGTTGTGCTCGCGCGCGAGGACGGCAAAACGAGGGTCGGTGATGTTTGCAGCGCGTATGCCTCGGCTCTTGTTCGCGGCTATGGCCATACCGATGCCCGTGCCGCAGATGAGGATGCCTACCGCCGCGTTACCCGAGGTGACACTCTTGGCAACCGGGTAGGCGTAATCGGGATAATCGACCTGTTTATCGTCGGAAGGACCGAGGTCGAGTACCGGAAAGCCCAACTCTCGAAGCCATACGGTCAACTGCTGCTTCTGCTCAAAGCCAGCATGGTCACTCGCTATCGCAACAGGGTTTTTACTCATCACAGTCCTTCCTTGTCTCGACAGAAAAGCGCTTAATCGGTGGTTTTTTCAGTGTAGCAGAAGCGCGCGAGAAAGCGCACCTTCTCGTATCACGCGAGGGTGTTCTTCGAGACACGAGATGACGGTTGAGGGCAGGGAGCCGGGCGTTGGGCCTCCGTCGATGCCGAGGGCGAGGGGGTGGTTGGGCGGCGGGGCGGCGGGGCGGCTGGGGGGCTGGGGGGTGGTTGAGGGGCGGCTGGGGGGCGGCTGGTCGGCGGGGCGGCGGCTGGGCGGCGGGGCGGCATGCTGGGGCTCCTGCTGCGCGTCGAGTCGCGCGATGAGTCGCTCGATGAGCCGCTCGTCGAGGGAGGAAAACGAGGTCGCTGGCTCCTCGCCCTGAAGATTTGCGCTCGTGGTTGCCAGCGGCACGCCGAGTGCCTTGAGGAGGGCAAGCGGAATGGGATGTGAGGGAGCGCGCAGGGCGATACTGCCGTCCGGGGCACGAAAGGCTTCGGGGACCGTCGCCTTCGCCCGCACAACCAGCGTAAGCGCTCCCGGCCAGTGCGCGCGAGCAAGGGCAAAGGCATAGGTTGGTACCTCATCCCCATATATATCAAGGGCGCAGACATCGGCAACCAACCAAGCAATGGCCTTGTCGCGAGTACGACCTTTGAGCGCAAAGAGCGGCTGGGGAGAAGCGCCTGGCACAACCGCCACGCCCACCCCGTAGACGGTGTCCGTGGGAAAAATAAGCGGCGCTTTTTGGCGCGCGAGCGCTGCCGCATGCGCGATTAAATCCGGTTCGGGGCAATATGAATTGATGACAAGGCTGTCCATAGGCGTATAATAGCAACCATGAAATCACATTTCCATAGTTATCTTTTGACCTTTGGTCATATTTGCACTGACATCAGTCAGGGCGCGTTACCTGCCATGCTCCCCTTTCTCATCATGTACTATAAACTCAGCTATGCGGAGGCGGCGGCGCTCGTACTGGCCTCCAGCATGGTTTCTTCGGTGATACAACCGCTCTTTGGCTGGCTCGGCGACCGTCTCGATAGGCCGTGGTTTATGAGCGTGGGCATCTTTATGGCAGGCTGCGGCATCGCGCTCATCGGCTTTGTCGACGACTACCGGCTGATGTTTGTCTCGGCCTCTATCTGCGGCATCGGCGTTGCGCTCTTTCATCCCGAGGGCGGCAAACTTGCCAACGTCGTTGCCGGAAGCGCGAAGGGTGCCGGTATCTCCAACTTTTCCGTCGGTGGTAACATCGGCTTTGCCCTTGGGCCAATCATCGCCACCTTTGCGCTTTCCGTCTTTGGCATGCACGGGACCGCCGTGTTCCTCGTGCCCGCCACGCTTATGGCGGCGCTGCTCCTGAGCCAGACGAAGGCCTACACGGCCTTTGGCAAAGAGGAGATTGAGCGCAGAAAGGCCATCGGACAGACTGAACAGCACGACGATTGGGCGGGATTTGCCAAAGTGACCGCCGTGAACTTCTTGCGCTCCATCGTTGGCACCGGCCTTACGGTATTCATACCCCTGTACTGGGTGGCGAACCTCCAACAGCCCCGAGAACTCGCCTCGCTCATGCTGACGCTTTACTCGGGGGTTGGCGCCGTTGCAACCTTCTTTGGCGGACGCATCGCCGACAAGGTCGGCTTCAGGCGGATGATAGTTTTAAGTTTCTGCGCGGCGGGTCCCCTGCTCCTTTTATTCATCAACGCCCCGAACCTCATCCTCGCGACCGCCCTTATCATGCTGGTTTCCCTCGCGCTGAGCTCCGCCTACAGCCCCATCGTCGCCCTCGGCCAGTCCTATCTCCCCAACCGTCTGGGGCTTGCCTCGGGAATCTCGCTCGGCGTGGTCGTCAGCGTCGGCGGCATAACCTCGCCGCTCATCGGGATGGCCGGGGACCATTGGGGTCTGACCGTATCCATGTCCATCATCTGCGCCGTCGCCTTTGCCGCTGGCGCCGCTTCCTTCCTCGTCATACGCCACCGAAAGGCCGCCCGCAGCGACAGTGCGCCGCAACGCAGCGACAACAGCGACAAATGACCGTCCGATGGCGCCTTTGGTTTTAGGGAGAGACTTTGACGATGGGGGCGTAGCCTTTGACGAGTTTTTTCGTCTCGCCGTTTCTTTGGAAGCGGACGGAGAGGGCATCACCGTCCACCGCAACAACCACCCCTTGCCCGAAGGTCTTGTGGTCGATTGTGTCGCCAACCGCAAATGAAGCTGCCTCTCGTTCCCGCTTGAGTTCGGCCTTTTGCCGCGCGGCCTCCTCGTCCCCACCTGAGCCATACACGCGCCCCGTGCCCTGCTCGTATGAGGTTCCGGAGCCGAAGATGCCGCGGCGATCGCCGCGTTTTTCCCAGCCGAGGCCAAGATAGCCCGCCGAGCCAACGCCAGAGAGTTTGAGGTATTCCGCGGGTATCTCGGCGACAAAGCGCGAGCGGGGATTTGGCTGCGTCTTGCCAAAAAGATTGCGCACCTGAGCGTGCGTGAGAAAGAGCAGTTCGCGCGCCCGGGTGATGGCAACATAGGCGAGCCGACGCTCCTCCTCAAAATCATTCGTGTCGTCCGCTGAGGCAATATGCGGAAACAACGTTTCCTCAAGACCCGCTATAAAGACAACAGGAAACTCAAGCCCCTTTGCCGAATGTATCGTCATGAGCGTGAGGTAGTCGTCGCCCGCGCTGAGGCTGTCGAGGTCGCTTCGCAGGGCGAGCCACTCCATGAAACGCACGAGCATGGGGGCAGCGGTGAGGTCGTCATCGGGGGACGCCGATGCGTCCTCAGCGAGAAGCAAAGAGGATGAATGGGGAGAAGGGGCGGGTGTGACTGGCGATTCGGGGCCGTCCTCATCCCTATATTCATCTTCTTCTTCTTCGTCTTGATGCGTGAGTTCAAACTCCTGAGCGACGCCGAAAAACTCCCTGATGTTTTCTATGCGGCCGCGCGCTTCGTCGGTGTGCTCGGCTTGGAGCGCGTCGATGAGGCCACTTTTGGAAACCACCATTTCTACGATGTTGCGGAGTTCGCCGCTGTAGAGCCGCGCCTCTTTGATGAGTTGGGTGAAGTGCGCCAGCGCCTCTTGCGTCTTTTTTCCGAAGCCCGGCTCGGCCTGAGCGAGTTCCGCGGCGTCGAGGAAGGTGCAGCCCTCTTGGCGCGCTAAGTCCTCGATTTTTTCGACGCTGGTTTTGCCTATGCCGCGTTTTGGCACGTTGATGATGCGTTTTGCGGCGATTTCATCGGCGGGGTTTACGATGAGTTTGAGGTAGGCCATGACGTCACGTATCTCCGCGCGGTCGAAAAAGCGGGTGCCGCCGACGATGCGGTAGGGTACTCCGGCGCGCAGCAGCATGTCCTCGAGTACGCGCGACTGGGCGTTGGTGCGGTAGAAAACGGCGAAGTGGCGATAGGGGCGGCCGTCTTTGTGCAGTTTTTCGACCTCGGAGGCAATCCAGCGGCCCTCGTCGCGCTCGTCGGAGGCCTGATAGAGGGCTATGGGCTCGCCCTTGCCGGCCTTGGTGAACAGGCGTTTGGGCTTGCGTTGCGCGTTGTTGGCAACCACGGCGTTGGCGGCCTCGAGTATCGTTTGGGTGGAACGGTAGTTTTGCTCGAGTTTGATGACGGTTGCCTCGGGGTAGTCGCGCTCGAATTCGAGTATGTTGCGGATGTCGGCGCCGCGCCACGAGTAGATTGACTGGTCGTCGTCGCCGACCACCATGACGTTGCGATGCGCCTTTGCAAGAAGCTGCGTGATGGCGTACTGGGCGCGATTGGTGTCTTGATACTCATCGATGAGCAGGTAGCGGAAGCGATTTTGGTAGGCGCTGAGCAACTCGGGGTTGTCGCGCAGCAGCAGCCACGCATTGACGAGAAGGTCGTCGAAATCCATGGCGTCCGCGCGGCGCAGGCGCTCCTGCAGCAAGCGATAGACGCGGGCGACGACACGCTCGCGGGCACTACCCGCCGTTACCTCGAAGTCGAGGGCGGAGATGAGTTCGTTTTTTGCGGCCGAAATGCGGTTGCGGATGCCGTTTATGGGAAATTCCCGTATGTCGATGTTGAGTTCGGCGCAGATGCCTTTGACGAGGCGCTTCGAGTCGTCCTCGTCGTAGATGGTGAAGTTGCGCGTGTAGCCCAGCTTGTCGGCGTCGGCGCGCAAAAGACGCACGCACATGGCGTGGAAGGTTGCCACCCACATGCCGCGCGCTCTTTGCGTGAGCAGACGGCCTAGCCGCTCGCGCATTTCGGCGGCGGCTTTGTTGGTGAAGGTGATGGCCAAAATCTGGTAGGGCGAGATGCCCTTGTCCTCTATGAGATGGGCGATGCGGTAGGTCAGTACACGCGTTTTGCCGCTGCCCGCGCCGGCGAGCACCAGCAGGGGGCCTTCCGTGCAGCAGGCGGCGGCGCGCTGCTCGCTATTCAAATCGTTAAGGTTGACGGCCATCAGACAATCGTTTTCCCAACGGCAGAAGCGATGGCGCGAAGTTCCTCAAGCAAGGTGCCAAACTCGGGGATGGTGAGTTGCTGCGGCCCATCGGATTTGGCGTGGGGTGGGTCGGGGTGGACCTCTATCATCAGCGAATCGCAGCCCGCGGCGATTGCCGCCTTTGCCAGGGCCGGCACGAGGTCGACTTGGCCGGCGGGATGCGAGACATCCACGCAGATGGGGAACAGCGAGCGCTTGTGGACAACCGGAACCGCGGCTATGTCGAGGGTAAAGCGCGTCGCGGTCTCAAAGGTGCGCAGGCCGCGCTCACACAGCATGACGTTTGGGTTGCCCCCAACCGTGAGATATTCGGTCGCGGACAGCCACTCGTCGATGGTCGCCGCCATGCCGCGCTTGAACAGGATGGGCTTATGGTTTTCGGCGGTCGCCGCCCCGATACATTTGAGGAGTTCGAAATTCGCCATATTGCGGGTGCCGATTTGCAGCGCGTCGACGTAAGACATCACCATGCTGATATGGGCGGTGTCGACGACTTCGGTGAGGGTGTTCAGGCCGTGGCGCCTGCCTGCCTCCGCCATGATGGCAAGCCCTTCCTCACCAAGACCTTGGAAGGAGTAGGGACTCGTCCGCGGCTTGAAGGCACCTCCGCGTATCCAACGCAGGCCGAAGCCCTTGAGGGCCGAGGCAACCTGCTCAAACTGCTCGTGACTTTCGATGGAACAGGGTCCGGCGAGCATGGTGATGGTACCCGCCTCGTGGTAGGGGACATAACTCATCCGTGCATCTCCTTACTCACGCGAAGGATGGTAGCGTATATAGCCTTGAGGTCGTCGCCGTAGAGTGGGCCTCTGTTGAACGCGGCAACACGCTCGAAAATCTCCTCCTCCCGCCGAGGGTCGAACAGCCCAAGCTGCGCCTTCGGCTTGAGCGCGCGGATGGCCAAGGCCTCCTCGGCTCGTTTGTTGAGCAACTCGACGATTTGCTCGTCGAGAAAATCTATTTGGGCACGGTGGCCCTCAATCGAAGACAGGACCTCTTTTGATTCGGTCGTGTTCATGCCTATGCTCATCGATGTTCACTCCTTTTGGTACGTAGGCGCGCCTTACTCAGCAGCTACCCATGATAGCACGTACGGCGGATTGACGGAGGGAGGCGAAGGCGGGAGATGCGGGGTGCGAGGGGATGTGAGATGTAAGGGGGATGCGGGGTGCGAGGTGC
>JAIRTN010000135.1 GCA_031254905.1 Coriobacteriales bacterium | reverse complement strand
TACCGGTCTTACTGAGCGTTTGGGTCATGGTGACACTGGTGCCCGGTGGCACAGCTTTTGGCAGGGTTTTCTTCAACAGGAAGTTCTCTTTATCGACGGAGTCCTTGTAGAAGGAGATGAAGCTTCCTGAGGAAACCTCGTAAGGCGTTGTGTTCGTAACGGTATAAGTTACCGTTACCGCGGACGAATTGACGCGCTCTACTGAGAAGGAGGAAAGCGCTACCGTCTCAGCAGGATTGACACTCTGGGTCGCCTCATGGCCCGCGGCATCACCAATCGGGAGATTTGCGGGTGTGACCTTGGGATATGTCGTACCGTTATCAAAGAGGTGTAGCACAAGCGGGACGCTGCCGATGCCTATCGCCTCGACCGTATCGACCCTCTGAACAGTTGTGCCGGGTTTAACCTCGATTCTTATATAGCGATATATGATGAAATTACTTTTGGTAATCGAACGCTTGTAGAATCCGACCATATTAGTGCTCGGCAGAGACACATCAGTGTTGTTGGTGATGCTGAAGGCTATTTCAATCTTGTTGGTGGAGAGAGGTGTGACCCAGTCTATCTCAAGGGTGACGCCACTTTCACCCTCATTCTGCTCTGACAAGGGCTCGTCGGCGAGAGCCTGAGTGCCGCCAAAAGGCACCAGCGCAAACGCAAGGACAAGAGACAGGCATACCGCCGCCAGAGGTTGTAGCTTTTTCATTTCTTATCTCCCTTGCTAATTCCCACATCGTCGGACACAAAACGATTAGCCCCGGGCACCAGTATAGAACATGCTCACCGCATTCTTCAATAGCATTTCCATTTAGGTCGGAATGAAGGTCAGGCCGTCAAGACCTGACGCCCACCCTGCCTCTCGTATACACGAGTGTGGGGTTAGAGGAGGGTGGCGAGAGCGGAGATGAAGGCTTCGAGTTGGGCTTGGGTGTTGTCGTGGCCAAGCGAGATGCGCAGTACGCCGTAGGCTTGTTCGCGGGGGATGTCGAGCGCGCTGAGGACGTGGTTTGGTTCGAGGGAGCCGGTTGAACAGGCGGAGCCGCCTGAGACAGCGAAGCCGGCGTCGTCGAGCTTGAGTATGAGGGTCTCGGATTCAAAGCCCGCGATGAGGAAGGAGAGGATGTGGGGTAGGTGGGTTGTGAGCGGGACGGTGAGTGTGATGCGCGTGTCCAGTGCGAGGAGGGTTGTTGCGAGCCAGTCGCGCAGGGCGGTGAGGCGGGCTGTTTCTTGCAGGCGCGTGGATTCCGTGTGTTGGAGCGCCGTTGCGAAGCCGACTGCGCCCGCGATATTGGGGGTTCCGGCGCGGCGTTTGCCTTCTTGTCCGCCGCCGAGTTGGAGCGCGGAGAAGGGGGTTTGACGTTTGAGGAAAAAGGCGCCGACGCCTTGAGGGCCACCGAGTTTGTGCGCGCTGAAGCTGGCCGCGTCGATGTTGAGGGTTTGGACGTTGAAGGGGAGGCGGCCGAGGGCCTGAACGGCGTCGGTGTGGAACAGCGTGCCGTTTGTGTGGGCGAGGTGTGCGAGTTTGGTAATGGGTTGGATGGTGCCGAGTTCGTTTTGCGCCGTCATGACGGTGGCGAGGACCGTGTTGGGGCGGAGCGCTTGGGCGAAGGTTTCGGGGAGGATGAAGCCATCGCGTGAGGGTTTGATGAGTGTTTGCTCGTAGCCCTCGCGCCTGAGCGCCTGCAGGGGCTCAAGGATTGCGTGATGCTCGAAGGCCGCGCCAATGACGTGGTTGCCGCCTTTTTCTCGGCCCTTTTGGGTGCGGATGGCGTGGGTGATTCCCCTGATGAGTGCGTTGTTGGCCTCGGTTCCGCCTGAGGTGAATACGACTTCGGTTGGATTGGCGCCGATGATGTGCGCAATGGTCGCGCGGGCCTCATCGAGTGCTTGACGCGCGCGTTTGCCCTCGCGATAGAGGGTGCTTGCGTTGCCGAAGTTGGTGGTGAGCCAAGGGCGCATAGCCTCGAAGGCTTCGGGGAGCAGAGGGGAGGTGGCGGCGTGGTCGAGGTAGGTGCGGGTCATTGGCGGGGTAGGGTTGGCGGAGGTCATTGAGGTGGAGGGGGCTATTGGCCGGCGGCGGCGCGTATCTCGGCTAACGCGGCACAGGGGTCGGGGGCAGCAAAAATGGCGTTGCCGGCAACCAAGACATCCGCGCCTTCGGAAACAACGAGAGCCGCGGTTTGTACGTTGATGCCGCCGTCGACCTCTAACAGGGGATTTACTCCCGCCGCGCGGGCATAGGCGGCAATCTGGGCGATTTTTGCGGGCGTTGTACCGATGAAGGATTGACCACCGAAGCCCGGATGGACGCTCATGACGAGTACGAGGTCGATAAGGGCGATGAAGGGTTCGATGGCCGATGCCGGGGTTTGTGGGTTGAGGGAGAGCCCTGCCTGCGCGCCGCCCGCGTGGATGCGCTCAAGCAGTTTGATGAGCGCGGAGGGGTCGTCGACGCGCTCCACAGAGCGGGAGGAGCCGGGGATGGTGGGGGGAGAAGGGAGACTGGTGTTTGCGCAAACGGTGCCGCCTGCCTCCACATGAATCGTTATAAGGTCTGCCCCTGCTTCGAGAAACCAGTCCAGTTGTTCTGCGGGATTGGAAATCATCAGATGTACGTCGAGTGGGATATTTGTTATTTGCTTTAGCAATTTTATGACGGGAGGGCCGATGGTTAGATTGGGGACAAAGTGGCCGTCCATGACGTCAATGTGGAGCCACTCGGGGTGGGCGCGCTCGATGAGGCGGACGTCGCGCTCGAGGTTGAGAAAGTCTGCCGAGAGCAGCGAGGGTGAGATTTGGGGGCTTCCGAACATGGGACTGTCCCTTCTTGGGGGTGGGGATTAGAGGGATTGTGGGGTTGGCGCGGGAGGTGCCGGCGGCTGAGCGGGCGGGGTTGGAGGCGCAGGGGGTACCGGCGGCATGGGTGGCATGGGCGGTGCCGGGGGAACTGTCGGCGGCTGAGCGGCTGCCTTGTCCGTGGCGATATAGTGACGGGTGAGGAAAAAGGCGATGACCGCGTAGCCCAGCGATACGACAAAGAGGAGAAGTTCGAAGATTTCGACGCTTATCCAGCCGAGTTGCAGGAGGAGGAGGGTGCTGTTGGCCAAGGTGTGCAGCAGAATTGCGAGTACGAGAAAGAGGGGTTTGCGGCGGCGCGCGGCGTAAAAGACCACCATGCTGAGCGAGATGTGGAGAATCATGGCGCTGATGCGCTCAAAGAACCCCATGCTGAGGAGCAGCGGGGTGGTGGTGCTGAGGAGGGAGACCGCGTTTTCCAGAACGCTGGCCTGCTCCGGGGCAGTGGCGATGAGTATGTCGAGCATGCCAGCGTTTATCATGATGGCGAACATCAGGTTGCTGAGCATGGCGAGGGTAAAAACCAGCAAAACCTCTATGCCACCGTGGCCCACACCGTACATCAGGGCGTCGCCGGGGGCGGTTTTTTTGCGCAGGAATACCTTGAACGCGAGGAAGCGCGCTGATTCTTCGACAAGGCCCGCGCGCAGGCAAAGCACGAATATGAGCAGCAGTTGATTGGCTATGACGAGCGCGAACAGGTACTGAGTTGCCAAGGCGATGACGTAGCAGACGGCAAAGACCGCCATGCCGATGAATAGGCTCATGAAGGAGGCTTTCGTGATTTTGCGTATCACCAGACAGGCGATGAGGGGGAGCGCTATCGAAAAAAGGAGGAGCAAGGCTATTGTGAGAATTGACGCGAAAGGAATCGTTGCGGTGGGCATCGGGAGACCTCTTTCTTGAGCCGGAAAGCTTCCACGGTAATTATTAATTATAAGGCCTAGAGGTTTTGAATGGGGTGGGGGCGTTTTAAGGAATGTTCAGCTCGCAGCCGCACGACTAGATTTCTCTCTACGCCTGCGGCTTCGGTCGAAATGACGGATGGGCGTCCGATGGCGGATGGGCGTCCGATGGCGGATGGCCGTCCGGGAGGTTGGGGTTAGAGGTTGCCGGGGAGGACGGTGTGGAGGTGGCGTTGTGCGACGGCGATGAGATGATGGATGGTAGCGCGGGGGGTGGGGGCCACGTCGAGCATGCGGTAGGAGGGGTGGAAGCGGGTGAGGTGTAGCGGAATGTGCGGGTCGATTTCGGCGAGCCAGCGGGCGAGGCTCTCTATTTCTTCTGTGTTGTCGTTGAGGCCGGGACTGATGAGGGTTGTTACTTCGACGTGTATGACGGGCGCGGCGAGTTCGATGGAGCGTTTGACGGTTGCAAGGCCCTTCGGTGCGCCAACGCGATGGTAGAAGTCTTGCGTGAAGCCCTTGAGGTCGATGTTGGCCGCGTCGAGGTGGGGTAGGAGGGCGACAAGCGGCGCTTCGTTGACGTAGCCGTTCGTTACGATGACGTTGAGCAGGCCGGCCTCATGGGCAAGTTTTGCGGTATCGGTGACAAATTCGTAGCCGATGAGCGGCTCATTATAGGTATAGGCGATGCCGATGTTGCCGCGCTTCTTGAGGGTCAAGGCTGTTTCGACGAGTTCATTGGGCGTGCGTGTATCGATGCGTGGCGCGCCAAGCTGCCCAAGTCTGTCGCCACGAAGCCGGGCGATGCTGCTGTTTTGGCAGAAGGGGCAGGAGAGGTTGCAGCCGTAGCTTCCCACGGAGAGTATCGTACTTGCGGGGTGGAAGGCGGCGAGAGGCTTTTTCTCAATGGGGTCGAGCGCAAGGGCTGTGAGCCTGCCGTAATTGTCCGCCACAACCGCACCGCCGCGCGCGACGCGCCCGCCGCAGACACCAAAATTCCCTTCCGTCAGCGCGCAGGCGTGGGGACAGAGGGGGCAAACTATGCCATCGGAGGCACTCATTCGTAACGAATCACCTCAAAACGCTCCAGCGCATAGGATTCGCTTGGCGCAATGCCCGCCTTGCGCAACGCGATAGCTATCTGCTCCGCGGGGCTGTCTACGCCCTCAAGGGCAGGCAGAAGCAGGCCGCGGCGAAAGCCCTTCGAGACAATGACGCCGTAGCGCTGTGCGTCGAGTTCGGCCTCGTCGGCGACAGGCTCGGTCGGCCCGAGTATGTCGACGCTGCAGGAGAGAGCGGGCGCCTCGTCTAAGCGTATCGCGGGGAAGCGGGGGTCGCTGTCCGCGGCGCTCACAGTGTTGCGGCAGATTTCCTCAAAAATGTTATCGCAAGTAGCAGATATGGTGCCGATGCAGCCGCGCAAATCAGCACCTTTGTGGAAGGAGACAAAGGCACCCGCGCGGCGAGAGCGAAGTTCCTCAAGCATGTCGCGCTCGGTATCGTCCAGCGCCTCTAT
>JAIRTN010000129.1 GCA_031254905.1 Coriobacteriales bacterium | reverse complement strand
GCCGCCGCCGCCGCCGCATCAGCCCCTAACCCCCCGCTTTTCGAGGACTTCGACCTTTCCCTTGCCGCAGGCCGCGTCACCGGCATCATCGGCAAAAGCGGCTCGGGCAAGTCCACCTTAGCAAAGCTGCTCATGCGCTTTTGGGACGTAAGCCACGGCAAAGTCTCAATCGCGGAACACGACATCAAAGGCATCAATACCACCTGCCTCCGCAGCATGCAAAGCCACATGTCCCAAGACACGCAGCTTCTCAACCGCAGCCTGCGCGAAAACATCCTCATCGCGCGCCCCGAGGCAACGCAACAAGAGCTTGAGGCGGCCTGCGAAAAGGCGGCGCTACTCGAGTTCATCACCGGGCTTCCGGAGGGCCTCAACACCGTCGTCGGGGAGTTGGGCGAGCGGCTTTCGGGCGGCGAGCGTCAGCGCATCGGGCTTGCGCGCGCCTTTTTGCACGACGCCCCCTTCATGATTCTCGACGAACCAACAAGCAACCTCGACGCACTCAACGAGGCGGCGATTCTGCGCTCCCTGCACAAGGAACGCGCAGGTAAAACGGTCATGTTAGTCTCGCACCGCCCCTCAACCATGCGCATAGCCGACGCACTATACGAACTCGAGCAGGCGCAGGAAACCTAAAACATGGGCACGCGGAGAGAGGAGAGGAGCGCGAATATGCAAGCAACGGGCGGAGCAAACGGAGGGCCCCCACAGCCAACAAGCACAACGACCACAACGGCCACAACGGCCACAACAGGCCCCCAACCCCCACAATCAACAGCAACAACAGGCTCCAAGCCCCCACAGCCCGGGCAAAAACGCAACTGGCTCGAGGTCTTCAACGTCAAAGACGTCGTCTTTCTCGCAGTCCTTTCCGTGGTCCTGACGCTGGCAGGAATGCTCACCATGCCCATCGTCATGGCGCTACCCGTCTTCGGCCTGCGCAACGCCGCCGCCGCCATACTCTACGGCCTCTTCTTAAGCATCGGCCTTTTCAAAGTCAGAAAACCCGGCGCCCTCATACTCCTCGCCTTCTTCAACGGCGCCGTCCTTCTCATGATGACCCCCATCATGTTTTTCAACAACCTCGTCGCCTCGCTCATCTCCGAGGCGATAACCCTCGCCCTTTTCCGTTCTTATAATGGGGATAAAAGCGCAGTCTTTGCGGCCTCGCTGTTCGCCCCCTTAACCCTCCCGTTTTCTGTGCTGTTCACCATGCTTTTCCACGGCCAGACCTTTGCCCAGACCGTGGGGGACAACCTCTTGCTCAGCGCTGGCCTGTGCGTGGCAACGGTAGTATTAAGCGTCGCGGGAGCCCTCGCGGGCCTCAAAATTGCGCGCGAACTCAAAAAGGCAGGTGTACTCAAGTAGTGGAGCGCCTGTTCGTCACCCGCCCAATCTACCCGCTTGCCGCCATAGCCTTCTCCACGCTCATGCTCATAGGCGGCCTGCTCATCGCAAAATCGCCGCTTTTCATCGCCGTCCTCGTCGCCCTTTGCGCGCTGTATATCTGCTTCGGCTACGGGGCCGTCGTCGCGCGTTGCCTCATCATCTTCGTGCCCTTAGGCCTCATCCTCGGCCTCTTGTCGTGGCCGGTCTTCGGAGACATCTCCTTTGTGGCAACCACCGCGGGGCGCATCGTGCTAGTGGGCCTTTGCGCCGTGCCGCTTGTCTCCACGCCACCCGCGGCGCTGACCCGCTCGCTTTCCGCGCTCGGCTGCCCGCGCATCCTCGTCTTGGGAATACTGGTGGCCATCCGATTCATCCCGGTGCTCCTGCGCGAGATGAGGCAAATCCGCGAGGCCATGCGCACGCGCGGCATACGCGTCGGCAGCGACCCGCGCTGCATCTACCGGGCCTTTGTGGTCCCGCTCATCATGCGCATCGTCAACATCTCAGAAATACTGGCGCTCTCGCTCGAGACCCGCGCCTTCGACATCAAAGGCGGGCAGGCAACGGTATTTCGCCCTCTGCGTTTTGCGGTGCGGGACGGGGCGTTTTGCTCGTTTGCGCTCGTCCTCGTCACCATTTGCACAGCTATTTGGGCGGGACTGGTGTAGGGTAATGGGGATAAGCGCGGGCCTTTCTTTGGAGGTCAGGGGCTACTCGTTTCGCTATGCCGGGGGCGATGAGGAGGTTTTGAGGGACTGTTGTCTGGAGCTTGGCTACGGTGAACTTGTGGCCTTGGGCGGCTTGTCTGGCAGCGGGAAGTCTACGCTGCTCTCGGCGCTGATTGGGCGTATTCCGCACCTGCTTCCCGGTGAGCAGGCGGGTGAGATTGCCATCTACGTGCGGGGCGAGCGGCTTGTGATTACCGAGATGCCCATTGCGGAGAGGGCACGCTATATTGGTAGCGTGCTACAGGACGCCGACAGTCAGATTGTGCATGCGGTGGTTGCCGACGAGGTTGCGTTTGGCTGTGAGAATCTTGGCGTGGAGCCGCTGCTTATCGGGCAGAGGGTGGGCGATGCCTGCGAGATGATGAGTCTCGATGGCGCCGCGTATACCGCGACGCTCTCGGGTGGGCAGAAGCAGCGTCTTGTGGCGGCGGCTACGCTTGCGATGGACAGGCGCATTCTTGTTTTTGACGAGCCGCTTGCGAATCTTGACCGCAGGGGGGCGCAGCTTTTGCTTGAGCGCCTGCGTGCGCTTGCACAGGCGGGCTATGCCGTGCTTGTTATCGAGCACCGTCTTGACGTGGTGGCCCCTTTTGCGGACAGGATGCTTTGGCTGAGCGACGGGCGCGTGGGGGCGTATGGGGAGATTGGGTGTGCCGCTGGGGCGGCGCGGGTTGTGGGGGAGCGGGGTGCTGAGGAGGAGCTGGCTGTTGCGGTTGGGACGGCTGCGACGGCTGCCGCGGCTGCCGCGGCTGCTGCGGGTGTGCTGTCTGCGCCATCGGTCGCCTCGGAGGGCACTCCCTGCCTTGCCCTTGAGGGCATCTCCTACAAGGCGGGCGCGCGGCCTATCCTCGACGGCATCGATTTTACCGTCAACCGGGCGGAGCGCCTCGTCATACTCGGCGAAAACGGTTGCGGCAAAACCACGCTTTTGCGCATTATCGCCCGTCTGCAAAAGCCGACAAGCGGCAGGATTGCGCAATTTCTCGACCCTGCCTTGGGCGAGCGCGCCTCTGCCGCGTGGCACAAGAGGGTGGGCTATGTCTATCAAAACCCCTCCTATCAGCTTTTTATGCCGGAGGTTTTCGCCGAGGTTGACTATCAGTCGCCGAACAAGGAGGAAACGCAGGCTTGTCTGGAGATGTTTGGGCTGGGCGAGTTTGCTTCCCGGCATTCGCAGGCGCTGTCCGAAGGTCAGAAGCGCCGTTTGAGCATCGCCGCCGTTGTGGCGCAACGCCCCGACGTCCTCTTGCTCGATGAGCCGACGGTCGGGCAAGACCACGAACACCTGCAGCGCATGGTGGATGCCCTCGACCAGCTTCAAAGAAGTCGCGGCCTTACGCTCATAACCGTCACCCACGACATCCGCGCCGCTATCGCGCTTGGGGATAGGGCTCTTTGGATACAAGACGGCCGCGTCTGGCGCGAAGGCACCCACCCCCTCATAGAGGAGTTCTTCCAAACCCTCCCGTCCGTCACCCAATGAATTTTCTCTGGTTTATATTCGTTAAAGGCGCTATCATTGTTCAATAAAAGTAAGAGGATTATAACTTAGGCAGAGACAGGGGCATTGCGTACTACGGTGCGATATGCTGCAGCGCACCGCGCAATCGAGCGCAATCGAGCGCAGCGCCCCATCGCTCTGTCTCGCCACAGGAGCATAGGAGAGGAGGAGCGCGTGCAAGCATCGCCATCGTCATCACCATCACCACCGCCACCAAAGTCACAAAAGCCGCAACCCCAACGTCCCACCGTGCGGCAGATGCTGCGCGTGCGCCGCTACGGAAAGGAAACCGAAAAAATCATGGCATCCGCACCCCTCACGCCACCAAAGGTCCAACGTCCCCATCCCGCCCCGCGCGTCAAAACTACGGCGATGCCGGCGCTAAAATCGCAGCTACGCAGCATCCGTGCCGAGCGCAGGCAGGGGACAATCGACGCACAGGAGTGCCAGCGCCGCATGGAGGCAGCCGTCGAGTGCTTCTGGGAGACAACCGCCGCGCGCACTCCGGTCATCACGCCCGACCCAACAAGCAAACGACACGTCCTCGTCAGCTTCTTCTGGCGCGACGCCAAGGCGCGGGCGGTTCTGCTTTTCGCCAACCGCATAACCGACGAGAAAAACCTCGCAGAAAGCCTGATGCAGCGCCTGCCGGACACCGACGTTTGGCACATCACCTACCGCATGGAAACAGACTGGCGCGCCTCGTATTGCTTCATCCCCTGCTACGACAAGCGCAGCGTCGCCGACATCACCGGCGTTCAGCAAGTCTCCATTCGCAAAGCCTTGGACCGGGGTCAGGCCGACCCGCGAAACCCGCTGCAATGCCAAAACCGGGCCGGTAGCACCCTGTCCGTCGTCGAACTCAAAGACGCCCCGCCCCAACCGTGGCTGGGCATCGGCACGAAGGGCGGGCCCCGCGGGCGCGTCACCTCGCACGAGTTGGGCAACGGCCGCCGCGCATGGGTCTACGAGCCGCCCGTCGAAGCTGAGGCAAGGCACAGAGACAGGCCACAGACGCAGCCGCAAACGCAGCCGCAAACGCAGGCGCAACAGCCGCAACAGCAGCCGCAAATGCAACAGCCGCCGCAGGCCGCGGGCGCGCTCATCATGTTCGACGGCGACATGTGGATGTGCACCGGGCGCTTCCACGAAACCCTCGACAACCTTATCGGCACCGGCCGCATCCCGCCGCTGTACGCGGTTCTGCTCGGCACCGACAACATCGACGCGCGCTGGCAAGAACTCAGCGAGGGCTCCGGCATCGAAGACTACATCGCCACGGAACTGCTACCTTGGGCGCGCCAGCGCTTCCCCATCAGCACAGATGCGGAGCGCATCATCGTCGCTGGTCAGAGCCTCGGCGCGCTCTCCGCCCTCTGGACGGCCATCCGCCATCCCGAGAGCATCCGCAACGTAATATCGCAGTCCGCGTCGCTATGGCGCGGCAGCCTGATGGAGCGCCTAGAAGACGCCACAGACCCACTACTGCAAAGCCTCAGCGGGCGCATCTATCTGGAGGTCGGCAAGCAGGAGTGGGTACTGCGCCCCTATCACAGGAGGCTCGCACGGCTTCTTAAAGGTTGTGAGAGGGACGAGTTTTCCGGCCAATCAAAACTCGCCCAGTCCACCGGGCAAAGCGGCCTTGCTCACAAATACGTGGAGTACAACGGCGGACACGACTACGCCTGCTGGCGCGGCGGCATAGCCGACGGCCTCTGTTGGCTCACCGACGCTTGGCAGTAAACACCCGTAGGTTGTCATTTCGAGCACACGCGAGAAATCTAGTCTTGCGGCTGCGAGCCGGGTCAAGAAAACCCGGCGCTCCCACAGAGCCTCAACTCGCACCACCCTCTTGCGCCGCAACCTCCGCTTGCCTTTGACCCGATGCCATCCGCACGACTAGATTTCTCACATTCGTTCGAAAGAAGGCCTGTCAAGGCACGCTTCGCTCTTTGGCCTTGACTGGCCTTGTTACCGCGCTATAAAAGCATAGCGCGGTAATGACACTCGTATCCGATAACACTTGTAGGTTGTCATTTCGAACGGAGGCCGAAGGGCGCAGAGAGAAATCCAGTCTCACGGTTGCGAGCCGGGTCAAAAAAACTCAAGCATGACAAGAGAGGGGCGCGGGAGGGAAAAGGAGGAGAAAGAAGGAACGGGAGAAAACGCAGCGCGAAACAGGCGTTTTCCCAGTTAATCAAACAGAAATCATAAAAATCGAAATTACTGTTGACGTCGCGTAATCATATTCCCCAGTGTTTCCACCCAAAAACATTTTTCACGGTAGTACACTAATCGCTGTTGAGTTAGTTTAAGCTAACTTTCCCTTCGAATGGCTTTGCCGTATTGATGGACACCGTACCGAGCGCATCGGGGGAATCTCAGGCTCAGAGTGTGCGAGATGAGGATTTATTCGACGGCCAGCCTTGGTCTAACGCACCACTTAGTAAAGAAAACGGTTTGGGCGTGGGAGCGCCCCACAATCAGGGAAGGTGAGGATGAATATGAAGGCATTGTTGTTGGCGGTTGGGACGAGTGATAATTCTTTCTCGTTCAAACGAGGCCGAGAAACGAGTGGATTCAAGCTGCGAGCATTGGTGATTATGCTGGCAGTTGCCCTTTCATTCCTGTTGTCAGCCACTTCCGCGTATGCCGCGACGGTGGGCGGCAACTGTGGCCCCGAGGATAATCCCTCAGCCGTCACGTGGACGTTCGACACCGAAACCGGCGCACTCGCCATCAACGGCACCGGGCCGATGGCATCATGGGACACCGTGGCGACGAATCGAGCGCCATGGTATGACTATCGCGAGGCGATAGCACATAGAAGTATTGGGGAAGGCGTGACTACGGTCGGTGATTACTCCCTTCACTTCTTATCGGCAGAGGCAAACAAATCGCAACTTGTTTCGATTAGCCTCCCTTCGTCGTTGACTGAAATCGGTGTTGGCTCTTTTGCTGGTAACACAAAACTTGTTTCGATTGCTATTCCCAACGACGTAAGGAGTATTGGACAAAACGCATTTTCTTCTTGCTCTGCCCTTGCCTCTGTCGAACTTTCTGAAAACCTTGAATCAATCGGCGTCAATGCGTTTTCTAGCACCAGTATCGTTTCAATTGTGATACCTGAGGGTGTGACCTCCATCAGCTCTGCGTTCAGAAGCTGCCGAAGTCTTGCTTCTGTTGTTTTGCCTTCAACTTTGGCTACCCTCGAAAACTATGCGTTTAGCGGATGTTCCAGCCTTACCTCGCTAGAGATAGTTGAAGGCGTGCAGGGTATAGGGAACTACGCGTTTGAGAACTGTACGAACCTCGAACAAATCTCTATTCCATCGAGTGTGACATCTATCGGCAATAACGCATTTATGGCTTGCACGAAGCTCGGCCCTATCTATGTTCCTAATGTGGCCACTATGGGATACTCTGTGTTTTCCGGTTGTAAGGGGCCGCTGCACTTCCCTATCGATGAGCCGGCACAAGGAAGCTATCCAACTGGCTGGAGCAGCGTTTGGGCGAGTGGTTACACTGGCGAGGTATATTACAAAGACATAGCCAGTGGCACCTGCGGCGCAACAGGCAACGAATCAGGTGTTATCTGGGTACTCGATAGCAAATACACCCTTACTATTGCTGGCATTGGCCCAATGGCAAACTATACGGCTGCCGCACATGCTCCGTGGTACGGATACCGAACTCAAATCACCAAAGTCATCATCAACGAAGGCGTGACATCAATCGGTGATTATGCGTTTCGTTCCGCAGGCATTATCTCGTTGGTCATCCCTTCAAGCGTGAACTCCATCGGTAAATATGCAGCATATGAAACCACGAATCTCGAATCTCTTGTCATACGCGAAGGAGCAGAGGGCGTTGCCCGAACTATCGGTGAAAGTGCCTTCGAGGGCTGCAAGAAACTCGCTTCAGTAATCATCCCCGAGGGGGTTTCAGCGATAGGCATATATGCATTTTATGGTGATGCAGCGCTTGCCAGTATTGTCATACCTCCGGGCGCTGCTATCGGTGAAGCTGCGTTTCAGAATTGCACGCAGCTTCATTCATTGGTCATATCCGAAGGCGTTACTTCTATTGGCAACTCTGCGTTCCAGAATACGGCAATTACCAGCGTCGCCATACCCGGAAGCGTAGAGGCTATTAGCCAAAAAGCGTTTTCTCGGTGCCCAAACCTTGTTGCCGTTACTATTGGCGAGGGAGTGAGGAGGATTGGAAATGACGCATTTGCTAGCAGTACCGTCTCATCAAGCCTTACTACGGTTAAGCTTCCCTCAACCCTTACCGCCATCGGCAACCAAGCTTTT
>JAIRTN010000115.1 GCA_031254905.1 Coriobacteriales bacterium | reverse complement strand
AGGTGCGGCACTCCTCGAAAAAGAGATTGAAGCCGCCGTCGCGGCGGCAGACTCCCTGCAAAATGCTCAAGCCTTCTGCGCAAAGGTTCTGCCCGCTATGCGGAACGTCCGTGCCGCGGTCGATGCGGCTGAGTTATTGGTTGGGGATGAGTACTGGCCCGTCCCGACCTACAACGAGATACTGTTCTACACCTGATAGCGAGGTTAGCGGGGGGTGTCGGTGAGGAAGAACAGCGCAAGGGTGCCGGGGCCGGCGTGCGCACCAATCACGGGGTCGAGGTCGTTTATCACGATGTTTGTCGCCCCGTAGGCAGAGGAGATAAGTTCCGTCAGCCGTTGCGCGTCCTCAGGGCAGTCCCCGTGCGAGATATAGACGGGAAGTTCGCTGCGCGGCTCGCGCGCGGTTTCGGCATAGCGCTCAAAGAGCGTCTGGATGGATTTCTTGCGCCCGCGCACCTTTATGATTGGCACAAGGCGGCCTTCCGGGTCTACATGGAGCACGGGTTTGATGTTGAGCAGCGTGCCCGCGAGGGCGGCGCCCACGGACAAACGTCCGCCGCGCTGGAGGTATTTGAGGTCCTCGACCGTAAACCAGTGGGCAAAGGTTAGGCGGTCCTTCTCGGCCCAATCCGCAAGTTCATCGAGGGTCATGCCCGCATCGCGCCGCTCGGCGGCCTCCGTCACAAAAAGCCCTTGGCCCAGCGCGGCGGCACGCGTATCAACGCAACGGAGCCTGCGACTGGGGTATTCGGTCGCCTGAACTTCCCGCATGTGGTTGCTGACCGCCTCGTAAGATCCCGAAAGCGCGGAGTCAAACCCGAGATACAAAACGTCGTTGCCCTTCTCAAAGCAGGCACGCAGCACGGCATCGGCTTCCCTGAGGCTTACCAGAGAGGTCTTGACGACCTTGCCGTGGCGCATCATATCGTAAAACTGCTTGTTATCGGTGATTTCGCCTTCCGTATAGCCCCGGTAGGACACGCCATCGACGATGAACTCAAGCGAGAGAATGAGCAGTCCGTAACGCTCGATAAGACTGTCGGGAAGATTCGCCGAGGAATCAGTGATTATGGCGTAGGACATGCGCGGGCCTCCATTCGCAACGGCTGAGAAAACGCGGTTTGCCTATCCGGGCATCCTCATGACGACTTCGGGAATCGTCTTATTGCTGAACCGGCAGGGCGTTTTGCCACTGACGGTATCTCTCTTGGTCAATTTCGAAAGCGACAAGCTTCCGGCGCGAGGCATGGCCTCGCGTAATACGTATCGTACTTTTGGGGATAGCAAGCGACTGTGCGAGCGTCTTGACCACCATCGCGTTTGCCTTGCCATCCTCCGGTGTGGCGGTGACGCGGATAAGCAGCTCGTTGCGCGCATCGTCACACCAGCCGACAACCGCGTCGGCATTCGCCCGCGGCGTTACCTTGATTGCCAAGGTCAACGAAACGGAATTGGGGACAAGAGCGCTACGCACGTTGGTCAATCGATTTCCTCAATGTCCAACTCATCATCGTCGTCGGCCTGCGCCAGAGAGGCTGGCGGTTGGACGGGTGTCAACGGAGGGACGGAGGCGGCAGGCGCGGCACCGGTCTTGGCAGCCGAGGACTTAGAGGAATCTCCAGCGGGAGGAACCGTCGCGTCGTTGGCAGCAATGATGCGCTCCTGCACCTTGCGGGCATCCTCAGCGGGGGCAGGCTTGCTTGGAACGACCTCATCAAAGGCAGTAAGGCGTTTTTGCGCATCCGCTTGGAAATGCTTGAGGAGGGAGAGGTACTCCGTCCTGAACTGCTCGCTGGATTCGCGCAGCCTGTCTACCTCGGCAAGCGTCTTTTGTTTTTCGGCAAGCGCCTCGCGCACGATGTCGCGGCCTTTTGATTCGGCTTCGCGATAGACCTTCTCGGCCTCTTTGCGCGCTTCGGCCTGCAGGGCATCCGCACTCTTTTGCGCGGCGATAAAGGCCTTGGATATAACATCTTCGGAGATGGTCGACTCGGATTTTACCTCGTCGACGGGGGCGGAAGCAGGAGCGGAAGGAGCCTCCTCCAAACGCCTCTCGGCCTCCTCAGCGCGCGCCTCAGCGGCCTTGATTCGCGCAGCAGCCTCACTGAGCGCGCGATTCAGGGTATCGACATCGGTCGCTACGCGCTCAAGGAACTCATCAACTTCGTCGGGGTTGTAGCCCTTCTTCACTTCGCCGAAACGTACTTCCTGTATCTCCAGCGCGGTTATACTCATCGTCCATCCTCTCTATTACCTACCCAGAAGCCTTGCTATTATAACCCAATTCGCTTCCTACCATGCTCACGCCAGCAAGCGAAAAACGATTTGCAGCACGATTATCGCAATAAGAGGCGAAAAATCCAAGCCACCCATCGTGGGTATGAACCTCCTGAACAGCCCAACAAAGGGCTCCACTATCCTGTCGAGCAATACGTAGATTTCGTTGACAAAGCCTGAACCCTGCTGATTAAACCACGAGAGAACCGCCCAGACGACGATGAGTATGACGTAGAACTGTATCACCGTACTCAAAATCATACCGAGGGGATAGGGAAGGAAGGAGAACAGGGAGATTGCCGGCATCATGCGAGTTCCTCCGCTCGTCTGAGCGCCGCCTCAACGGCCTGCGCCACCGTTTCAGAAAAGCCCTGAGCGGCAAATTCCTCCAGTGCCGCCTGCGTGGTCCCTCCCGGACTTGTTACCGCCTGTCGAAGCTCAGCGGGGCTTGCCTCAAGCAGTTCGAGATAACGGGCGGTACCCCTGAGGGTCTGCGTCGCAAAAAGCAAGGAGTCCTCGGGATTTAAGCCCACCTGCTCCCCCGCCTTCGCGAGTTCCTCAACAAACAGGGCGAAATACGCCGGCCCCGAGCCGAAAATCGCGGTTGCCGCGTTCATGAGCGCCTCGTCGAGCAAGACGGCATCGCCCATCAGCGAGAACAACTCCCGTACGAGTTCTCCCTCGACACGCGAGGTATCGGGGGCAACGCAGACGGCGCTCATGCCAGCGCCCACCATAAGAGGGGCGTTGGGCATGACACGGATGATAGCGTTAGTATCCCTATTAAAAATCGCGCGAAGCGTGCTTGTCGTCACGCCAGCGGCTATGGAGATGACGCGCACCGGGTCGAAGGTGGGCACGGCCGCGAGGGGCTCGCAGACTTCGCGGAGGATTTGCGGCTTTAGCGCGAGCAGCGCGGTCGTTGGATGGGTGATGCGCGCCGCGTCGGCGACGCAGACGATGCCGTAGGTGGTGCTCAGGTATTCGCGCCGGGCCTCGCCGGGTTCCGCGACGATGACGGAGTTGGGGTCGAACATGGCGCCATTTACCAAGCCCGCAACGATGGCCTCCCCCATCTTTCCCCCGCCAATGATGGCAATTTTTCCGAGCCTTGCAGCTATGTCGTCCACTGGGTTCCTTTCCCGCCCGCGCAGTACCGCCTGTTTAGGGCTGCCCGTTTGGGCCACCCGCTTGGGGCCATCCGCTTAGGGCCGCCGCCCTTCTTCCAAAAAAACGGCTCTGTCGCTAGACACAGGATGATAGCAGAATCAGATGCGGATGGAAGCCCTCTCCTCATCGGTAATCGAGCCGTTTCGTGCGAAGATGTAAACCCTGTCGATATGACGGTCCACCTGACCCTCCAGAGCGCTTGCCACGCCGAAGGAGAAGTCGAGGATGCGTTTTGCAAGTTCGGGGCGGGTTTGCCTGAGGTCGAGAACGACAACGACGCCGCGCCGCAACTCTTGGGCGACCTGCTCGGCGTCGGCGTAGGTCATGGGGCGGATGCACTCGATGCGGCGATGCACGCGGGGATGCACGCGGTTTGCGCCGGGGGTGGTGAGAGTGGCGGCCATCGTGGGGGTGGAGGTGGGCATTGCGGCGCCGGGCAGCGCGCCGGGCAGCGCCCCGCCCATCGCTCCAACACCGGGCAGCGGCGTGATGGTACCCTGCTGCGGCGCCCCGTCGCCCACCGCTGTGAGTCTGCCCGTATTCTCCATACGCAGGCGCTCCGACTGCAACTGGGCAAATGAGGAACCGCGGGTTCGGGCGAGGCCGTTCTTAAACGCAAGGACGTCATCGCTGCGGTCCACCCGCATAGAGCTGTCCGGCACGCGACTATAGACGCGCGGCGTGGGAATCCTGTCCGCCTTCTGCACCGCCTCCGGCAACACCGGAATCGGCTGCGAGCGCACGTCCGCCTGCGTTACGAGCGGCACATAACTGTCGTTATGGTAGCCCGAGCGCCCAACTCCGTAGCCTCTCGTGGAAGCGGGACGGTTTGAGTACTCATCATACCCGTCATACTCCCCATATTCGCCTTCTTCTTCCTCATAGGAGCCTTCGTCGCCATACTCCTCATAGGCAGGTTCATCATAGGCGGCGTTCCCCCGTCCTCGGTAGTCGGAGTATCCACCGCCTCTGCCAAGGCGTCTTTTTACGTTATCTAATATGCCCATGTCTCACCTCAAACCTGATTTCATCCTCGGCGCCATCCCCGTTTCTCGCTTCATGTGCGCCGAACATCGCCAGAAAGGCCGTCAAGCCCATATACTCCTGCCGATACGTACTATTGTAGCACCTTCTGCCACCGCGAGAGGGTAGTCCTCCGACATACCCATGGAAAGTTCACGGAGTTGTATGCTCTTTGTCATCCCGCAGGAAGCCGCATGGCGCTCCCGCAACTCGCGCAGGCCGCAAAACGCGGCGCGAATACTGCGCTCGTCGCCTTGGGGCGCGATGGTCATGAGGCCCTCGACCCTGATGTGGGCAAGCCCCGCGGCGCACTCGAGGAGGCGTGGAAGTTCGTGGGGCTCGACGCCGTCTTTGCTCTGCTCGCCCGAGACATTTACCTCGAGCAGCAGCGCTTGGACGGTGTCCAGCGATTGGGCGCGCTTTGCTATCGCCACAAGGGCGCGCTCGGAGGCCACCGAATGTATGAGGGCCGCTCGCCCAACCATGTCCCTGACTTTATTGGTTTGTATTCTGCCGATAAAATGCCAGCGCTCGTTGGGAAACGCGTCCCGCTTCTCCTTAAACGGTGCGGCTCGATTCTCGCCGAAGTCGTGAATGCCGGCTTCAATGGCTGAGGCGACTTCTTCTAAGCCCACAGTTTTGCTCACGGCAACAAGCGTGACCTCTGCGGAGTCGCGCCCTGCGCGCTCGCAGGCATCAGCGATGCGCTCGCGGATGACGCGGTATCTGTCTGCGATAGTTTGATTCATGGCAAACCGGTAAGCACCTCAATAGTGTCCCCTGTGGGCCGCGCCTTGCGTGCGGTACGTACTATGCGCGCGGCACGCGCGGTACGCGCGATGCGCTCGGTACGGCCGCTGCGGACGCGCTTCCTCAAAAGCCCCGTTTGAGGAAATCCGGGATGTAGTCATCATCGAGTACGTTGCCACCCGAGGGCATCGGTGAGACACCCGGGGCTGGCGCGAAACGAGCGGCCTCGTCTACGAAATCCGCCCTGCCGCCAAGTTCTGAAGCGGTAGGCATGGTGCCGAAGTCGAGCGTGCCTTGGGTGTTGTGGTCGTTAAAGCCCGTGGCGATGACCGTGACGCGCACTTGGTCGTTCAGCGTGTCGTCGATGACGGAACCGAATATGATGGTGGCTTCTGAATCCGCGGCCTCCGTAACGGTGTCGGCGGCTTCGGAGACCTCGATGAGACCCATGTCCGAGGCACCGGCGACGGAAACCAAGATGCGGGTCGCGCCCGTGATGGACGCCTCAAGCAGCTTGCTCGAAATCGCGGCGGTAGCCGCTTCGACCGCACGGTTTTCTCCCGAGGCGGTACCGATGCCCATCATGGCGGTACCGGCGTTCTTCATCACGGTACGCACGTCGGCGAAGTCGAGGTTGATAAGGCCGGGGATGGTGATGAGGTCGGTGATACCTTGGGTGCCTTGGCGCAAGATGTCATCAGCGATGCGGAAGGCATCGAGCAAGGAGGTTTTCTTCTCGACGATTTGAAGCAGGCGGTCGTTGGGAATGACGATGAGGGTATCGACCTTACTGGCGAGAAGCGAGATGCCGTCCTCGGCTTGCATGCGGCGTTTGCGTCCCTCGAAGCCGAAGGGCTTCGTGACGACACCGACAGTGAGCGCGCCTATTTCGTCGCGCGCAATCTCCGCGACGACGGGAGCGGCTCCTGTTCCGGTTCCGCCTCCTTCGCCCGCTGTGATAAACACCATGTCGGCACCGGCAAGCGCCGCGCGAATCTCCGCGCGGTTCTCCTCGGCGGACTGGGCGCCAATCTCGGGGTTGCCCCCCGCGCCGAGCCCTCGTGTGAGGTCCTCACCGATATGAACGATGATGTCGGCATCCGACATCAATAGCGCTTGGCGGTCGGTGTTGACGGCGATGAACTCGACGCCTTTTATTCCGGCTTCAATCATCCTGTTGACGGCATTCGTACCGCCGCCTCCAACGCCAACTACTTTGATTACTGCCAAGTGTTCCCTGCCAGAAAAATCGGGCATAAACATCCTCCAACTATGTCTGAACAGACTGGGTCTTGCACGTTTTTACTATGAAACCCATCTAAGAAATAGTAACAGACAAGCGGTGCTGGTCAAGTGAACCTGCGATTTTAGGTCACAAAAACATGAAAAGATTGGGTGGTTGGGAAGGAACAGGGCAAAAATTACTTACTGTCCTTGTCCGCTTCCGAATCCGAAGTGGGGGCTGAGGCGGGCGCCGGGGCCGGGGTTGGGGCCGGAGCGGGTGCCGGGGCATACGTTGGAGCCGAGGCCGGAGCATACGTTGGAGCCGGCGTTGGCGCTGGGGCCGGGGCCGGAGGGGTCTCCATGGGCAACTGCGCGGACGGCAAGGTGGGCAGCGCGATGGCATAGAGGGCAACAACCAGAGGGGTGGCAAATAGCCCTGCCACCAGCAGCCCGTCGCCGGATACGCCCTTAGCCCTCGCGACGCGTCTCAGCAACATCGTGGCAATCGGCCAAGCAATTGCAAAGACGGCGAGAACAACCATCTGCAGCACGGTTTCCAACTGTGAGAGGAAGGCGGCCATGAGGTCAAGGCGGCCAACGATGAAAAGAGCCTGAAAGGCTTTGATTACGAGCAAAACTTCGGCAAAAACAACAATTATCACGTAGAGCAGCAACGCAAACTTGTCGAGGGCCTTCAGATTAAGTTTAGTCTCCAGATATGACTCCATGATTCTCCTCCCAATCGATTCCATCACAACAACATAACTTTCAACACTCTCAGAAGGCATGCACGCCGCGCAGCCGCAAAAACGACCGCGCGCCGCGCCTCACACCTGCACTCGTGCCGGCCGGGCGCGCACTCTCCGCGCCGCGTGCCAAACCACGCATCTGCCTAAGCAGCCGCGAGGGCCTTCTTTGCCACTTCCGTAAGTTTAGCAAAGGCGGCGGCGTCATTAACCGCGATGTCCGCCAAAACTTTGCGGTCTAACTGCACACCGGCCTTCTTAAGACCGTTCATAAACACCGAATACGACATCCCATTAAGATGGGCGGCCGCGTTGATGCGCGTAATCCACAGACGGCGGATGACCCGCTTCTTGTTGCGACGGTCGCGGTAGGCATACTGCAACGAATGTTGCACCTGCTCCTTCGCCGCACGATAGGAACGCGACTTCGCTCCGTAATAACCCTTCGCCCGCGCGAGAACAACGCGACGCTTCTTCTTTGCTGCGACTGAACGCTTGACGCGTGACATACTACATCACTCCCTTATCATAAACTCGTGTCATAAAAAACCCGTATCGTAAACCTACATCGTAAACTCGCATCACAGGCCCTCGCCAAAGGGCCCCGTCAGAGGCCGCCTCGCGGGCCCCTACCAAGAGGCCCCTACCGAAGCCCAAGATTGCGCGCGATAACCTTATAGTCAGAAGCCGCCACCTCGGTTTCATGGCGGAAATTACGCTTGCGCTTCGGCGATTTCTTCTCAAGAATATGGCTCTTGTAGGCTTTCGCGCGCATAATTTTCCCAGAACCCGTCACCTTAAAACGCTTGGCGGTACCTCTATGCGTCCTCATTTTTGGCATTACTTGTCTCCTTTTCCCTTTTCTTCAGCGGAGCAATCAACATAAACATGTTCCGCCCTTCAAGTTTTGGTTGGTTTTCGATGATTGCTTCGCCCTTGAGGTCCTCAGCAAGTTTCTCAAGGATGTTAAGTCCCAGTTCGGGATGGGCCATTTCTCGCCCACGAAACATGATAGTCACCTTGACCTTAGCCCCAGCCGCAAGAAAACGCACGATATGCTTCTTCTTCGTTTCATAATCGCCCACGTCAATCTTGGGCCGGAACTTCATTTCCTTAATCTCAACACGCGTCTGATTCTTGCGTGCCTGCTTGGCCTTCATAGCCTGCTCGTACTTGAACTTCCCGTAATCCATGACCCGGCAAACCGGCGGCTGCGCGTCAGGAGCAATCTCCACGAGGTCAAGCCCTTGTTCATCCGCAACACGCTGCGCGTCATCGATTTCAAAAATCCCAAGTTGCGAACCATCGACGCCAATAAGACGGCACCGGTCAATCATAATCTCGTCATTGATTCTCGGTTCCTGTGTGCTTATAGTGCCACCTCCATACATAAACAAAACCCGCAGACGCAAGGCCAACGGGTCACGAAAAAGGCAGGTACTTACAACCTCTATCCTCTTGTATGACCAGACAGCCGCATAAGCGCCGCAAGGTGGGGACACGTCCCGCTTCTTTGTGTAAAACGGTCATCCGTTCACACCGTCAGTTATGGTACCACACCCCGTCCAAAAGCGAAAGCAAAGATTTTTTACAGGGATAACCCCGCTACCTTCCTCCCCTCACCCCTCACCGCCCGAGTGTCATTACCGCGCGAAGCCCAATAGTGCTCCTAGGTCGTCATTGTCGGGCTTGACCCGACAATCCAGTCATGCGGATGGCATCGGGTCATCCCTTATGCGGAGGTTGCGGCGCAAGAGGGTGTTGCGCCCTACGGCTCAGTTGGAGCGCCGCGGTTTTTTTGAGCGGGGGGGTTACTCCAAGTCTTGGATGCTCATTTTTTCTAGTGCGCGCTGCCTTTTTCGCTTTCCGCGGCAGGCGGCGTATATCGCAAGCAAAACGGCAGTCGGGATGTTGTAGAGCACAAAGATAT
>JAIRTN010000101.1 GCA_031254905.1 Coriobacteriales bacterium | reverse complement strand
GAAGTTGAGCAGACCGCTGGACACGCCTTTAGCGCGCAGAAAGTCGGCTACCCTGTCGCAGATATAGCCCTTTGCGATGCCGCCGAGGTCGATTTGTGGTGTGTTCGATGAGTTGGGGGAACGTGTGTCACGTGTGTCATGGGGACGTATCACTTGACACATTGGACGTGTGTCAAGTGATACGTCCCCATGACACACTTCGATGCGCGTGGCCGCGAGCCGCGTTGCCGCATGACTTAGTTCGTCTGCGGCGGGAACAGCCGGCGTTGCGGATGAGAAGTCCCAGAGTGCCGCGGCCTCCCCAACAGCGATGTTAAACGCCCCTCTCGAAGCCTCCTGCACATCCTGCGCCAAGGCAAGGACGGCCGCTGTATGCGGGCTAATCGCAACGGCACTGTCTTGCGCGTGGTTTATCCGCCAAACATCGCTACCCTCGGCAAAGCGGCTGAGGAGCCTCTCAAATGTGGCGCAAAGACCGAGCGCCTCCTCCAGCAACTGTTCATCCGCAACACACGAGATAACGTTTACGGTATCAAAATGAAAACCCCTGACCGTTGTGAGAGCATCCGCGCCAGACAATCCGCATCACCACCTTCGTGACACTCATCATCACCGGACAAAGCCCCTCTGTCAAGCGATACAACCTCTGCCACAGCGCGATGGGCACAGGAGCGGAGGTTGCGGTGTACGAGGGTAGTACGAGCCAAACCACGGCCGGAGCGCCGCGCTTTTTTGACCCGGGTTGAGGCCGTGAGACTAGATTTCTCCTTCCGCCTACGGCTCCACTCGAAATGACAACCTACCAGCGGTTTTGAGTTCCATGCGGTAATGGCATTGGTCGTTCGATGGTGGGTGTACGCGATGAGTTAGCGTTCGCCTTTGTCGTAGATGGTTCCCAGTGCTTTTGGCGGACGATTGGATTTTGAGAAGAAGACGAGAAGGATGAGGACGAGGAGATAGGGTACGGCCATGGCGAGGTCGGTTACGCTGGAGTCCACCTTGAGGAACAGGACAAGCTGCTGGGCGGCGCTGCGGGCGAAGCCGAAGATGAGGCAGGCGCCGAGCGTTGGGACGATTTTCCAGTTTCCGAATATCATGGCGGCAATCGCGAGGTAGCCCGCGCCGAAATAGATTGCGGGTGATACGTTGGTGCTGATGGAGTAGGCAAAGCACATGCCGCCGATGCCGCTTAAGAGGCCAGAAATCATAACCGCGAGCAGACGGACTCGCGCGACATTGACACCCGCGGCGTCGACCGCCTGAGGATTGTCGCCGCAGGCGCGCAGATGCAGGCCAAAACGCGTGCGGTAGAGGATGAACCAGAACACGACCGTAAGCACAAGAATGAGCGGCTCAAAGGGATAGACGTCGGTAAAAAAGCCCCCGAGAACAGGAATATCCTTGAGAAACGGTACCGAGTAGCGCGGCGCGGTAAAGAGGGAGAACTTGTTTGAGGCTTGGCCAAAGGCCATGTCGTTTATTTGCACCGTGAGAAACCCGGTCAGCGCCATCGCGGCTATGTTGATGACGACGCCGCTGATGACTTGATTGGCGCGCAATTTGATGCAGAGCAGGGCGTGGAGCAGCGCAAACAGCGCACCACCCAGCGCGGCGGCCGCAAAAGACGCGTAGAACTGCACGCCGGAACCCGCCACGAGAAAACCCCCGGTAAAGGCAACAAACAGCCCGCCGGTAAAGGCGCCAAAGCCAAGCAGACCCTCCAACGCGAGGTTTGTTACGCCGCTGCGCTCGGAGTAGATGCCGCCGATGCCAATAATCAGCAGGGGCAACGCGTAGGAGAGGCCATTGATTATCACCTGCATCATGGCGCGGCACCTCCTTGGGGGGATGAGGGAGAGGGACGAGGGGAATCGGGGCCGTCTGCCTCCCCATTTATACCTTTTGTCTCGAGCCGCGTTATGCCTCTGCGCTCGATGCGGTGTTTTACGTAGGCCGCGCAGGCACAAAAGAGCAGCACGATGCCGACCATGAGTTGGGCGATGTAGGCGCTGACGTTTGCGACGCTGCTCATGTAGGTGCTGCCGTAGGTCATTACGGTTATGAGCAGGGACGAGAGGACGCAGGCGACGGGGTTGCTGTTGGCGAGCAGGGCAACCGCGATTGAGTCGAAGCCGACCGTGGTAAGCGCGCCCGGTTCGATGGTGGCGAAGTAGCCGAGGTAGTAGGTGACGCCCGCGAGGCCGGCGCAGCAGCCTGAGAGCGCCATGGCCGTGATGACGGTGCGGTTGGATTTGATGCCTGAGTAGTGCGCCGCCTTTTTGTTGGTGCCTACGGCGCGCAACTCGAAGCCGAGACTGGTGTTTTTGAGTAGTATGTATAGCAAGATAGCTATTGCTACTGCTATTAGAAAGCCGAGTGGTATGCGCGTGGTGACGTCGCCGAGGGAAACGTCGGTAAGCGTGAGGCGCGAGGCGGCGCTGATGGCGCGGGATTGGCGCGAGACTGGGTCGACGAAGGAGCTTTTGATGAAGAAACTTACGATGGATTGCAGGATGTAGTTGAGCATGATGGTCGAGACAACCTCGTGGATGTTGAAGCGCGCCTTGAGGATGCCGACGAAGGTGCCGAGAAGGCCGCCCGCGAGCAGGCCGATGAGCAGCACAAGGGGTTTTGCCAGACCCGCGGAAAGGCCGCTGTAGCCGACCAGCACCGTTGCGAGGAAGCCTGACAGGAGCATCTGGCCCGAAACGCCGATGTTGAAAAGGCCCGCCTTGAAAGCTATGGCAACCGCGAGCGCCGCAAAGAGCATGGGGGTCATGGCGTCGAGCAGGCCGAGGAGGTCGGTGAGCATGTTTTTGCCGCCGGCGTAGCGCGGTTTGGGGATGATGCCGGAGCCTTGCAGCATGCCTTGGAAGGCGGCGAGGGGGTTTTTGCCGAGTGCCAGCAGGAGGAGGGATATTGCCAAGATGCTGAACAGCACCGCGAAAAGCGCGATGAGGAGGGGCTGGCTGCGGGGGTTGGTGAGGAGGGTGGGGCGCGGGATGCCCGGCTGCTTGGGCGGTGTGGGGCTTTGCGGAGTGCCTTGCGACGGGCTCATCGGCACACCCCCATCATGTACTCGCCAACCTCATCGCGCGTCAACTCATCCGCAGGGGCTATCTTCGTGAATTCGCCGTTGTATATGACCCCGATGGTGTCCGCACAGGCAAGCACCTCGTCAAGTTCGAGGGAGACAAGAAGCACCGCCTTGCCCGCGTCGCGCTCCGCGATTATGCGGTTGCGGATATTAAGGGTAGCTCCTATGTCGAGACCCCGCGTTGGCTGCACGAAAATCACGAAACTTGCGTCTTGGTCGATCTCTCGGGCGACGATGACCTTTTGCTGGTTGCCGCCGCTCATGGAGCGCACCGGTGTCATCGGCCCTTTGGCGCAACGGATGTCGTAGCGCGTGATGAGGTCGGCGGAATAGCGCCGTGCCTCGCCGTGCTGCAGGAAGGGGCCTTTGGAAAAGGGAGAGCGGAAATAGGATTTCGACACTAAATTATCCGCAACCGAAAAATCAAGGATGAGACCCACGCCATGGCGGTCCTCCGGGATGTATGCCATGCCCTTGGTGATGCGCTCGCGCACCGGCGCCTTGGTGATGTCCTCGCCTTTGAGCGCAACCGTTCCTTGCCTGATGGGCAAAAGGCCCGCGAGGGCATCGGCAAGTTCAACCTGCCCGTTGCCAGCAACCCCCGCAACCGCGAATACCTCGCCGGAGCGCACTCGGAAGCTGGCGTTTTTGACCTTTGTCACCTTCTGCTCGTCGAAAACCGTCAGGCCATTTACCTCCAACACCGCCTCGCCGAAACGCGCGGGGGCCTTCGCGATGTTGAAGTCTATCTCGCGCCCGACCATGCGTTGGGCCATGAGTTTTGTTGAGGTGCTCGCCACGTCGAATACGTCGACAAGGCGTCCGTTGTTGAGAACGGCGCAGCGGTCGGCAACCTGCTTGATTTCTTCGAGTTTATGCGTGATGAGGATGATGGTTTTGCCCGCGTCGCGCAGCGCGCGGATAATTTTGAGCAGGGTTTCGATTTCCTGCGGCGTGAGCATGGCGGTGGGCTCGTCGAAGATGAGTATCTCTGCCTCGCGATAGAGCATCTTGAGTATCTCGACGCGTTGTTGTGCGGAGACACCGAGGTCTTCGATGATGGCCGTTGGCTCCAAATCGAAATGGTAGCGCTCGGAGAGTTCCTTTACCCTCTTTTCGGCGCCTCTGCGGTCGATAAAAGGGATGAGGCCGAGCAGCCGCTTAACAGGCTCGCCGCCGAGGATGATGTTCTCAGTGACCGTGTAATTGGAGACAAGTTTGAAGTGCTGATGCACCATGCCGATGTCGAGCGAGACCGCTTCGGCGGGAGAGCCTATCGTAGCTTTTTTGCCGCGCAGATATATTTCGCCTTCATCCGGCTCGTACATACCAAATAGCATGCTCATAAGCGTGCTTTTGCCCGCGCCGTTCTCCCCGAGCAACGCAAATATCTCGCCTGCGCGAATGCCCAAGCTGATGTTGTTATTCGCGATAACTCCAGGAAAACTCTTGGTGATATGCCGCATCTCGACGATATAATCCGGCTCGAAATCCGGCTCGACCTGCGTATGCTCCATGAGTCCTCTCTACAACGTCTTTACAACGTTTGCGTGCTTCCATCATAAAGCAACCGGCCCGGCAGGGGTAGCCCTGTGGGCCGGTTGCTTCACTTGGTCGTTTGGTCGGCGCTGCCTGTGGCACAGGCGCCGGGCGGTGCGGGCAGGGCTGTGCGGACGGGGCGGCGTCACCTTGCGGCAGGCCGAGCGGCCGGGCCCTACGGTCTCTACAGCCCCTTGAAAGTCATCGGCGTGCTGCCGTTGAAGTTCGAGGCGGGAACAATGTCGCCGCTCTTTACCTTGGCGTAGGCATCGTCGAGCGCCTTGATTGTCTCAGGTGTAAGCTGATGACGGCCGCTGGTCTTCACGTAACCGGTAGAGTCGGTCTGCGCGGTGAGAACCTCGTTGGCGCCCTTGAAGCTGCCGGCGTCGATGGCATTAAGCTGCTTCGTAACATTGGGAGCCATAATCTTAAGCGCGCTGGTCAGCACGATGTTCGAACTGCCGTTGATGCCATCGTTGTACTGGTCAACGTCGCAACCGATAACAAAGGCATTGCCGTTTTCCTTAACGGCGGTAAACACACCGTTGCCTGAGGCACCCGCGGCAACGAAGATGATGTCAACACCCTCGGCAAGCAGGCTTTCGCCCACAATCTTGCCGGTTGCCTCGTCGCTAAAATCGCCCACATAGTTACCGCCCACGTTGGCTCCCGTCACATCGGTGCCCGCGTAGCTGGGAAGCGCGACGACCTGAGCGGAGGTGCCCAGATGCTTGTTGGCATAGTTGACACCACACTCAAAACCAAACTGATAGTTGACGTTGGAGGGATAGGCAATGCCATGAACCGAGGCAACCTTACCACTCTTGGTCTGCATGGCAGCCGCTATGCCGGCAAAGAAACCACTCTCCTGCTCGGCAAACTGCATGGCATAGATATTCTCAACTTGGACTTCCTCCTGGTTCGCATCGGTGGGGAAGCTGTCAACGAGAATGAAGTACTTGTCCGGGTTCGCACGCGCAAGCTCGGCGATACCGGCAAACTGGAAACCCGGCGTTACGATGACGTCGTAATCGGCAACGATTGCCTCAACGGCGGGCACCGCGTTGGCAGGAATCTGCTCGCGCACGGCTACCACGCTCGCCGTGGAATGATTGGCGATAAACGCGTTAATGCCCTCGTAGTTGTTCTGGTTAAACGAGCCGTCATCGACCCCCGAGGGGCTTGTAACGATGGCGATTTTCAGGCCATCGCTCGTCTGCGCGCAGCCAAACAGCGCAAAGGCGCATACAAACGCAAGCACGAGCATGCCCAGCGAAACAAGTTTCGACACGGGCCTTGTCGCAACCTTAACCTCCGGCGCGACCTTCAATGGAGCAATCTTCCTCATATCTTATCCTTTCTTTCTGTCATGACAGCAGTTTCGACACGGCTATCCTTATCCCAATTTCTTCCTTAAGAAAGTCTACCAATAAGCATCGCTCAAGGAAAGACGGGTTTTGGACGACGTTTCAGGCGACGTTGCGGACAATGGGGAGCCGCTGGCGCTTCAGGTGGCGCGTGGAGGGGCGGCTTCAGGTGGCGCGTGGAGGGGCGGCTTCAGGCAGGCCGCGCTTTGCCGAACATCTCAGCGATAGCTACTCCGGCTGCCTCGCGAGGAACTCTTGATACCCGTCAGGGCGTTGAGCAG
>JAIRTN010000170.1 GCA_031254905.1 Coriobacteriales bacterium | reverse complement strand
CCGTCGTCCTCGTACTCATCTCCTACGCAATCTCACTGCTCATCGCACTCACCATCCGCCACATCAACCCCTACCGCCTCATCGTCGAGTAACCCCTCCCTACCACCCGTCATCGGACGACCAATGTCATTAGCGCGATATGCTCTTTTTATCGCGCTAACGCGGCGGGGGCGAGGAAGGCACACCCGGTTTTATCCCCATTTATCTTTTTTTGACGATGCTTTGATAGGCGACGTCTGCTATGCGGGAGAGCGAAATTACGACCAGAAGACCGAGCGCGATGGTGCCCGCGACAAAGAGGGTTTGCAGGCCGAGGGCCGTTGCGGCGCTGTAGTCGCTGACTATGAGGTGCGTCATGGTGTCGTACATGCCCTTCCCCGGTACCAGCGGGAAAATTGCGGGGATGATGAACAGCGTGGCGGTTTCTTTGGTGAAGTGGGTGGCGATTTCGGCGATGACGGCGACGGCGCAGGCGGCGACGAAACAGGCGATTATTGGCGAATAGCTGTTGTTTTGCAGGGCCTCGCGGACGACCCAGCCGCAGGCGGCAATGAAGCTGGCGAGGAGCAGGCGGCGGCGCGGGATGTTGACGACTATCGAAACGCCCATGGTGCCGAACAGCGCGAACAGGAATTCTGGGGCCAGCCCAAAATCGGAGAGTACGTCGGGGTGCAGCGGCGCTGGCGCCATGCGCAGGAAGATGCCCACACCGCCGGCGATGGCGACGGCCACCAAGAGCGACTCGGCCGTGCGGGAGACCCCCGAGAGTATGTCGCCCGAGAGCAGGTCGCGGGCGGCATTGGTGATGGCGACGCCGGGAAGGAAAATCGTGATGCCGCCGACGATGATGGAGCTGAGCGAGTTGCCAAAGCCCAGATTGAAGGCGAGCAGCGACAGGGCGGCGCAGACGAAGCAACTGGCAAAGATGGAGATGAAGCGATTGATTTGCAGGCGCTCGATGCCCATCGACAAAAGGAAGGTCAAAATGCCCACCACCAGACCGCAGAGCGCGTCCGTGAAGCCGCCGCCGTTCATAATAGTAAAGAATGAGCCCACAAAGGCGAGGGCGATGATGCGCACAAGCAGGGAAAACGGCTTTGTTGCCTCGATGTCCTTAAGGCGCCGAAGCCCCTCGTCCACCGAGAGCTCGGTGCTGGTGAACTCTCGGACGAAGGCGTTGACCCGCGACACCTTCTCCAAATCGATGCCCACATGGTGTACGCGTTTGAGGGCGGTGCCTACCTCTTGCTTCTCGCCGTCCTGGCCGACGGAGAGAAAGATGCCGGTGGGGGTGACGAAACATTCTACAAAGGGAATCTTGCAGGCCCGGCACAGGCGCGTTACCGTGTCCTCGACACGGTAGACTTCGGCACCGCTTTCCAGCAGTATTTCGCCGGCTTTGAGCGCCAGCAGCAGTACCCTGTTGTTGTGCTGTTCCACGACCCTCACGACCTTCCGCCCACGGTGCCTTCCGCCCACGGTGCCTTCCGCCCACTGTGCAATATGATGGCGTTGAATGTCGATAGTAGCGGGAATGAGAGAAAGGTGCAAGCCGGCGTTGCCCCTAGCGAGCGGCCTGCTCGATAATCCGTATCCCATGCAGGGTCAAATCCGAGTCGCAGACAAGAATCAGCGAACTCAGCGGCACCAGCAGCGAGGCGAGACCTCCCGTGGCAACAACCTGCGTTTCGTAGCCAAGTTTGTCCCATATCTTTCTGATGAGCCCCTCGATTCGAGCAATCTCGCCAAGTATGAGCCCCGACTGAATCGCGTCAATCGTATTGGTGCCTATAACTGCCTTCGGCGGATGAAACTCAACCGCAATGAGTTTCGACGCGCGCGAAAACAAGGCATTGGCAGACGTCACCATTCCGGGCATGATGATACCGCCGACGAAGGCTCCTTCGGCATCGACGACTTCCATATTCGTTGCCGTACCAAAATCGACAACCACAACAGGAGGGCCATACAGGGCTTTTGCGGCAACCGCGTCGGCAATCCTGTCCGCGCCAAGTTCCGCGGGATGGTCGTATTTGATGACAAGATTGGCACAGTGCCGATGGTCGACCAGCAGTGCCTTCCTCTGAAAACACCTCTGGGCAAGCGCTAACCAGTGGTCCGTCAACTGCGGCACAACGGAGGCTATCGCCACCGCCCCAATGCTTGAGCGCGAGATGCTATATAGCTCGCATAGTTCATGAACCTTGATGGACAAATCGTCAACGCCACAGTGCTTTTCGGTGGATATTCGCCAGCTTACAACCAGCTTCTCACCGTCGAACAAGCCGAGTTTCGTCTGCGTGTTGCCAACATCTATCGCCAGAAGCACAGAACCACCCTTTCACCCTTCCACCGCGCCCGTCCATCCACAATCCCGCCAACCGCGCCGCCGCGCGCCCCACAGCACACCCCCACCGCGCCCCACAACCCCACACACCACTAACAAACAGCACCCGGCAACTTCAACTCCGCAAGAATCTTCCTCAGAAGCTGCCTATCCACCTTCCCGGAGCCAAGCCGCGGCATCGACTCCACAAAGACAATCCTGTCGGGTATCTTAAACTTCTCAAGCCCCTCGGCAGACCATACGCGCAACTCCTCACCCGAGGCGTAGGCACCGGGCGCCAACTGGACAAACAGGCTGGTACGCTCGCCCAACTCAGAATCAGGATACTCAAGGAGACAGACATCGAGCAGGTTCTCGTTGTTCCGATAAAAGGCCTCAATCTCCTCGGGATAGATATTAAAACCGCCCCTGTTGATAGTATTCTTGCACCGTCCAACGATTCTCAGCGTCCCATCCGCCCCAAGACTGCCAAGGTCCCCCGTCCTAAACCACCCGTCAGGGGTAAAAGCCTTCGCGCTCAGGTCGTCGTCCTTGTAATAACCCTCCATAACGCCCGGCGTCCGGCAAATGACTTCTCCCACAGGCCGGTCATAGCCCGCGTCCTCCCGGGTGTCGAGAAGCGCCACCTCGACCCCCTCCACCGGGCGCCCCACCGTCGACGAACGTGTGTAATCGTCATCGTCGAGGCGCGTGGTCGTCAGCGTCGCAGAGGTCTCCGTAAGCCCGTAGGCGCAAAGAAGACGACAGCCCGTTTTCTGCTCAAACTCCCCAATAAGCCCCGTCGGGCACAGGCTGCCGGCAACAATCCCCGTCCTGAGGCTACTCATGTCCTCGCGCCCAAAAGAGTCGTCCTTCATCTCCCGTATAAACATCGTCGGCACCCCAAAATGAACCGACACGCGCTCGCTGGCAATCAGCCCAAGCACCCTTTCGGGCTGGTAGCGGTCGCAAAGCACGATGCGCGCGCCCACAAGAAGCGGTATCAGCAGCCCAGCCCCAATGCCAAAGACATGTGCAAAGGTAATGGGTGTGATAAACACGTCGTCGCACCGAGCCTCCAGCGCCCCGCTCTGCCGAAAAGAGGCAAAGTAAAGCGCGCTGCCCTTGAGCATGACCCCCTTCGGCTCCCTTGAGGAGCCCGAGGTGTAGATGATTGTCTCCGATTCCCGGGGAAGTTCCCAACGCAAATCCATCGGTTGCGCAGGCGCGGCAACCATGCGTTCATAACTGAGGATGCTGCCATCGTGGCCCGCGGCTACGGCGGC
>JAIRTN010000158.1 GCA_031254905.1 Coriobacteriales bacterium | reverse complement strand
CCGGAGGCGGCGAACTTCGCCACAGCGGCCTGTGGCGTGGCCTTTGAGGCTTGGCCGCCGGTATTGGAGTAGACCTCGGTGTCGAAGACGAGGACGTTGATGTTTTCGCCGGAGGCAAGTACATGGTCCAAGCCGCCATAGCCGATGTCGTAGGCCCAGCCGTCGCCACCGAGCGCCCATATACTCTTTTTGACGAGGAAGTCGCGTCCGTTTAGCACGTCCATCGCGTGGGAGGAGGCCTCGCTCAACTGGCCAGCGGCAACGGCGGCCTCGATGGCACCGACGAAGGCCTCGCTGGCCCCACGGCTCTCATCGCCGTCGTCGCACTTCTCCAGCCACACGGCGGCGGCGGCACGCACGGCATCCGGAGCGCCGCTGCAACCGCTGATATGCTCGGCCGCGTCAACGAGTTTGGCGCGCATCTGACGGTTTGCCACCGCCATGCCCAACGCGTACTCGGCGTTGTCCTCAAACAGCGAGTTCGCCCACGCGGGGCCTCTCCCCTGCTCATCGGCACAGTAGGGCATCGAAGGCGCCGAAGCACCCCAGATTGAGGAACAACCCGTGGCATTGGCGACAATCATGCGGTCGCCAAAAAGCTGGGTGATTACCTTGATATAAGGAGTTTCGCCGCAGCCCGCGCAGGCCCCGGAAAACTCAACATAGGGCTTGGCGAACTGGCTGCCCTTAACGGTCGTGCGGGGAATCAGCCCGTCGCGCACGGGCAGGCTCATGGCATAGTCCCAACAGGCCTCCTCCGCCTTGTTCCAACCCCCGTCGGTCATGGCAAGCGCCTTAACCTTCGCGGGACAAATATCGGCGCAGTTGCCGCAGCCCATGCAATCAAGCGGACTGACCTGCATGCGGTAAGAAAGCCCCTCAAGGCCCTTACCCAGCGCGTTAACGCTTGCAAAGCCCTCGGGTGCGGCCGCTAACTCGTCGGCGGTAATCAGCACGGGGCGAATCGCGGAGTGCGGGCACACAAAGGCGCACTGGTTGCACTGAGTACAACTCTCGGGGGTCCATTCCGGCACGCTGTAGGCTACGCCGCGCTTTTCGTAGGCGGAAGTCCCCGAGGGGAACTCCCCGTCCTCGCGTCCCACAAAGGCCGAAACCGGCAGCGAATCGCCCTCTTGGCGGCTCATCGGGATGAGGATTTCTTCAACAAACTCCGGCAGTTCGGGAGCAGTACCGGCGCCCTCGGCCCCAGCAGCGTCCTCCGCCTGCGCCCAAGCCGCGGGTATCTCTACCTGCTTAAAGGCGCTAATGCCAAAGTCCACGGCGGCACAATTCTTCTCAAGAATGGCCTGCCCCTTCTTGCTGTAGGTCTTCTCAATGCCCTCCTTCAGATACCTCACCGCGTCGTCGAGCGGGATAACCTCGGTAAGCGCAAAAAACGCCGCCTGCATAATCATATTGATATGATTGCCAAGCCCAATCTCGCGGGCAATCTGGTGGGCATCCATGACATAGAAGCGCGCCTTCTTTTCAGCGAGTGATTTTTTCAGGGAGGCGGGCAGCTTCTTCTCAAGTTCGTCAACGCCCCAGAGGGTGTTCAGCATAAAGATGCCACCCTCTTTGAGGTCCTTAACCATGTCGTACTGATTAACGTAGGCTTGGTTGTGGCAGGCTACATAGTCCGCGCGCGTAATGAGGTAGGTACTCTTGATGGGGCTGGCGCCAAAACGCAGATGCGAGATGGTTACGCCGCCGGATTTCTTGGAGTCGTAGGCAAAATAGCCCTGCGCGTACATATCGGTATGGTCGCCGATAATCTTGATGGCGGTCTTGTTGGCGCCAACCGTACCGTCGGAGCCGAGACCCCAGAACTTGCACATGATGGTGCCCTCGGGCTCGGCGGAAAGCCGCGCGTCATAGGGCAGAGAAGTCAGGCAAACGTCGTCGTTGATGCCGATGGTGAAGTGGTCCTTGGGCGCGTCGGCCTTGAGGTTGTCGAAGACCGCAAGAATCTGGCCCGGCGTGGTGTCTTTGGAGCCAAGGCCGTAGCGACCGGCATAGACCTCCGGCACCGTATCGTGGGCGTAGAGCGCCGAGCGAACATCGAGGAACAGGGGGTCGCCCGGGGCGCCCGGCTCCTTGGTGCGGTCGAGGACGGCGATGCGCTTGACGGTCTTGGGCAGCGCGGCAAGGAAAGCCTCCTCGACGAAGGGGCGGTAGAGACGCACTTTAACGAGCCCGACCTTATCCCCATTTAAGAGATTTTCCATCGTTTCTTCGATAGTCTCGCAGACCGAGCCCATCGCCACGATGACGCGCTCGGCGTCGGGCGCGCCCACGTAGTCAAAGAGGTGGTAGGGGCGGCCAGTTTTTTCGCTGACCTGCGCGAGGTAGTCCTCGACCACCTCGGGGAGCCTGTCGTAGAAGGGCTGCGATGCCTCGCGCGCTTGGAAGAAGATGTCCGGGTTTTGCGCGGTACCGCGGATGAAGGCGTGCTCGGGGTTGAGCGAGCCTTTGCGGAAGGCGTCGAGGGCCTCGTAGTCGACCATGCTTGCGAGGTCTTCGTAGTCCCAGACGTCGATTTTTTGTATCTCGTGCGAGGTGCGGAAGCCGTCGAAGAAGTGCAGGAAGGGCACGCGGCCTTTGATGGCGGAGAGGTGCGCGACGGCGCTGAGGTCCATGACCTCTTGCACGGAGGACGAGGCGAGCAGCGCGAAGCCCGTTTGGCGGGCCGCCATGACGTCGCTGTGGTCGCCGAAGATGCACAGCGCGTGGCCAGCAACCGTGCGCGCGGAGACATGGAAGACGCCGGGGAGAAGCTCGCCGGCAATCTTGTACATGTTGGGAATCATGAGCAGAAGTCCCTGCGACGCGGTGTAGGTGGTGGCAAGCGCGCCGACCGACAGCGCGCCGTGCAGGGCACCCGCCGCGCCCGCCTCGGACTGCATCTCGGTGAGGCGAACGGTCTGTCCAAAAACGTTCTTGCGCCCGTAGGCTGCCCACTCGTCGACGTACTCGGCCATCGTCGAAGAAGGCGTTATCGGATATATGGCTGCGACGTCGGTAAAGGCGTAGGAGACATGAGCGGCCGCGGTGTTGCCGTCCATTGTCTTGATGGTTCTCTCACTGGCCATCGTTACTCCCTTTCTCTTTGGGTTGCGTTCTCGATAGGCTGAGCGCTTTTGTAATAAGGCGCGGGCTTGCGCTCGGTAAGCACTCTTGTCAGTTCTGAGGTGCAGCGAGAGAATCGGAATGGCGATGAAGCGGCAAATCGGCAAATCGACGAAGTCCCCACGTGATTGCCGGGTTTGGAGTGTTGCTCCGGAGTTTTGCTCCCGGCGTACTACGTACTACGCCGGAGTGTTGCTCCCCCGCTCAAATGACCAAATCTCATCATTTTTCTCCTCAGACATAACGCCCCTAGTCTAACGTAGCGCGTCGATGAGGAGGCCGACACAGCAGGCGGGGGCGTTGGGGATTTCGGTTACAGGCACTCCAACGCCATCAGATGGCCATTTTGCGGGCGTTTTGGTGGGTATTTTGCCGGAGTTGTTTTGACAACCACGTTCGAAAACATGTGTGGGCGTTGTCATTACCGCGCCATGCTTTTATAGCACGGCTCGTCTTGAAATGACGACCTAGGGGCGCACGAGGGTGGTGGGGCGTGGGGCGGAGGTGGGGATGGGGGACGGAGTGAAGGGTGGGGGATGCGCTCGAAGTGTCGAGCCCCCTCCCCCTTCCTCCTTTCCGTCATTGTCGGGCTTGTCCCGGGTATCTAGTCGTGTGATTGCAGGTCGTTACTCGTGGACTAGATTGCCAGAACAAGTCCGGCAATGACGGATGAGAAATGGGTGGGGGCTAGCAGTCTGCTCGTCGGCGGGGCCTACCGGCAGTTTTATGGCAGTTTTATGGCAGTTTTATCAGCAAGTCTTGATGCAAAATATTGCCAGCGGGGGGATAAACTGCTACTTTATAGGCCGATAGCAACGCGGGTATAACCCCAAGGCAAAGAGGAGCGGTGATGAGTAGTAGTC
>JAIRTN010000123.1 GCA_031254905.1 Coriobacteriales bacterium | reverse complement strand
GCGTGGCGCCGGTTGACGAGGGCTACTTTGACGACTATGTGACGCGTGTGGACGCCACGATTTCGGCAGCCGAGACAGGCAAGCTGCACGCTAACAAATCCACGGAAAACTCGCGTCTTCTCGTGTCGTTGGCCTCCCTCGGCATCGATGCCACCAACTTTGGCGGCAAGGATTTGGTGGTTCCGCTTTTCGATACCACGTGGGTTCAGCGCCAGGGCATCAATGGGCCGATATGGGCGCTCATTGCGCTTGATTCCAAGCCCTATTATCCGGACGACAGTAGCGCCCGCGACTTCTTTATTAGCTATATTCTCGACAGGGATGTGGACAGTGGCGGCTGGGCGCTTTTTGGTACGTCCGGCGACCCTGATATCACGGCGATGGCGCTCTATGCTTTGGCCCCCTATTACGACAGGGGCAATGAAGTTTTGGACGATGCCGTAGATAAGGCGCTGGGCTTTCTTTCGAGCGCCCAAGCTGCAAACGGCGGCTACAGTTCTTGGGGCAGCATCAACGCTGAGAGTTGCGCTCAGGTGGTGATTGCGCTTTCCGCTCTTGGTATCGACGCAGCTGCCGATGCCCGCTTTGTCAAAGCAGAGGGCAATGTGCTTTCTGCCCTGCTTGCCTTCCAAAACGAGAACGGGGGCTTTGCCCACACCGTCCCCGGCGCCTCAAACGGGATGGCCTCCGAGCAGGCGGCAGAGGCGCTTGTTGCCTACGACCGCTACGTGAAGGGGAGAAGCCCGCTCTTTGACATGTCTGATGCGGGTTGGCCCGGTGACGAGGTGGATGAGGGGACGGATGAGGGGACGGATGATGAGAGCGATGATGAGGGCGATGAGGGCGATGAGGGCGATGGCGAGGTAGGTGAGGGGAGCGATAGCGGGAGCGATGGTGAGAGCGGCAACGGTGGCGGCAACAGCGGTGGCAACACGACTTCCGGCTCTGGCCGTCCCACCAACGACTACCATCCTACGGGAACGGATGGCACTAACGCGAGCGGGAACAGCCGGCCTAGTACAACAACGGGTGCAGACGACACCAAGGTGGCGGATGCCTCCGCGGCTTCGGGCGGCGCTGCCAACACCGACTCCTCCTCTGTTGCGCCGGCGGTCAAGGATGCCGAAACGCCTTTAGTCGCCCAAGCGGAATCGGTGATTCCCCTCGATGAGGATTCTCCGTCTTCGAGTGGTATATTTGTCTTCGCACGCGCCTTGGTGGGTATCATCTTCGGCTTGGCGGCGGTGGCACTCATCGTTTTGCTCATCGTGCGCTTTACCGCGCGCAAGAAAGGCGATATTAGTGTCTAAGTCTAAGCGCTTTACTCTCATACTGGTTTTTCTCAGCGTTCTCTTTGCCGCTATCAGTGCCTATGCGCTGATACCACCCTTGTTTGCCGTCGAAGGCGGGCAGGCCGTCGCCTCTGGCAGCGACGCCCGTCTCTCCGATACGTCGTCCACTTTGGGTGCGTCAGATGCAACGGGTGCAACGGGCGCATCGGGCGCAACGGGCGCGTCAAGCACATCAGGCACGTCAAGCACATCAGGCACGTCAGGCACGTCAGACACGTCAAGCACGTCAGACAAAAGCGCTTCCGATTCAGCCGATGGCAACGGAGGTTTGGGCGGCTCTCAGCCTGATTCGGGCCCGACCTCATCCACCCCCAACAGCTCCAACAGCCCCAACTCCAACCCCACCCCCGTCCAGCCCTCCGAAAGCCCCCCGCCGCCCCCTCAAAACACCGTCACCCTCTCGATAGAGGCCCACACGATGGGCCGCGGCCTCATCATGGCGCCGCGCACCGTGGGCTTCAGCGAGGGCGAAACGGTCTACGACGTGCTGCAACGCGAGTGCCGCGCCTCGGGCATCCCCATGGAGTCGTCCTTCAATCCGCTGTACAGCAGCCGCTATATCGAGGGCATCGACAACCTCTATGAGTTCGACGGCGGGCCGCAATCCGGCTGGATGTACGCGGTCAACGGCTGGTATCCCAACTACGGCTGCTCGGCCTACGCGTTGCGCAGCGGCGACGCAATCGTCTGGCGCTACACCTGCAATTTGGGCTCGGACATCGGCGGTCAAAATGCCTTGGGCTGAGGCCATGGGGCTCCAGCCGCGGAGTTCCTCAAGTGCCGCGCCAACAAAGGAAAAAAATGAATAAGAGGGATACAAACGACGCCTTTGCGGCCCTTCACCCCGCCCCGTGCTTTCTGTTTTTCGGCTTCGTCGCCGTCTTTACGGTGGCCTTCATGCACCCCGTAACGCTCGGCATTTCCTTCGCCTGCGCCACCGCCTACGCCCTCTACTTGGGCCGCGGCAAGGCCCTGCGCTTCACGCTCGCCTTCCTGCTCCCCATCATGGCGCTTGCGGCCGTACTCAACCCGGCCTTCAATCACCGCGGCGCCACCATCCTGTTTTACCTCTGGACGCAAAACCCCGTAACCGCCGAGTCGCTCATCTACGGCGTCGCTGGGGCGCTGATGATAGGTGCGGTCATCCAGTGGTTCTATTGCTATAACGCTATCATGACCTCCAACAAACTCATCTGGCTTCTCGGCCGCGCCCTGCCCGCGCTGGCGCTGGCGCTCTCGATGACGCTGCGCCTCGTGCCACGCTACACCGCGCAGGCCAAACGCATCGCCACCGCCCGCCGGGGTTTGGGGAGGCGCCGCGTTTTGGCCTCTGCCTCTGCCCCCGCCGCTTCTGTCGCCTCTTCCGCTTCTGTCTCCGCTGGCACCCCCTCTGGCACCCCTGCCGCCGCCGTCCCCTCCAAATCCACCCCCTCCCTCATCGCCCGCGCAAAGGAGGGCCTCGCCATACTCTCCACGATGACCACTTGGGCGCTCGAGGGCGCCGTAGACACGGCAGACTCAATGGCCGCCCGCGGTTTTGGTACAGGGAGGCGAACGGCATATTCCAACTACCACCTCTCCCGCCGCGACGCGCTAGCACTCGCCTTTGTGGCGCTGGCAGCGCTTGCGTGCGTGGTGCTGGTGGCGTCCGGCCTTGTCTCCGTAGACTTCTTTCCGCGCTTTACGACGCAGGGCACGGGCGGATGGCCGGCCACGGCGCTGCTGTCGCTTGCGTGGACGGCGCTCGGCGCCTTTCCGCTTGCTCTGGGGCTTCGGGAGGATGCCGTATGGCGTTCGCTGAGGTCGAGGATATGAGGGAGGGGAGGCACATGGCGCTCGTCGAGGTCGAATCTCTCAGTTTCTCCTACCCGTCATCACCGGCCACCTCCGCCCCCGCACCCGCCCCCCCAGCTGCGACCACGGCCGCCCCCCCGGCCGCTACCCCCGCCCTCCGCAGCATCACCTTCACCCTCGCCCGCGGCGACTTCGCGGTGCTCTGTGGCCCCAGCGGCTGCGGCAAAACCACGCTCCTGCGCCACCTCAAGACCGCGCTCACGCCCGCCGGCACCCGCACCGGCACCATCCGCTTCGCCAAAACCCCGCTCGAGCAGCTACCCCCGCGCGAGCAAGCCCAAGCCATCGGCTTCGTCCTCCAAAACCCCGAAACCCAAATAGTCACCGACAAAGTCTGGCACGAACTGGCATTCGGGCTGGAAAGCCTCGGCCTCCCGCAGCGCGACATCCGCCTCCGCGTGGCCGAAATGGCCTCCTTCTTCGGCATCCAAGAGTGGTACCACCGGCGCACCGACGAACTCTCCGGCGGGCAAAAACAGCTCCTCAATCTCGCGGCGGTCATGGCCATGCAGCCAAAACTGCTGGTATTAGACGAGCCAACCTCCCAACTCGACCCCATCGCGGCCTCAGAATTCCTCGCCGCCGTCCGCCGGGCAAACGGCGAACTCGGGGTGACAGTACTCCTCTCCGAACACCGGCTCGAGGAGGCGCTCCCGCTCTGCGACAAACTTATGGTGATGAGTACGGGTCAACTTGTGGCAAGCGGCTCTCCCGCTTCCGTAGCAAGAAAACTCGTTGCTGCCGAAAGCCCGATGCTCGTCGCCATGCCCACTCCTATGCAGGCGGCGCTGGCCGTATCGGCGGCGACTTCGCCCGAAACACCCGAAGCACCCGACGTGCCGGTCAGCGTGCGCGAGGGGCGTAGCTGGCTGGAGGGCTTCGTGGACGCGGCAAAGCTGGAGCATGACGGGCGCAGGGCACTCGCTCAAGAAGTCGCCACGCAACAGGACGACGAGGAGAAAGCCCGCTTGTTCGGACGGCTTTCCCACAAGGGGAGGAAGGGGAGTGTAGAGCCGCTCATCACGGCACGCGACCTCTGGTTTCGCTACGCCAAAAACGATGTGGATGTGTTGCGCGGCATGGAACTTTCCGTCTACCCCGGAGAGTTGTTAGCCATCGTCGGTGGCAACGGCACCGGCAAAACGACGGCTTTGGGTGTGCTCTCCGGCGCCCTCAGGCCCTACCGGGGGCACATTCGTGTGGCGGGGCTCGACCCCACAAAGGTTGGGATAGACGCGCTGGCCGCGAATGGCTTGGCGGTGCTTCCCCAAGACCCGCAGATGCTCTTTTTGCACAATACCATCATTGAGGATTTGGCCGATGCCCTGCCCAAAGGCATCGCAAAGGAGAGGCGCGACGCGCGGCTTGCGTGGGCCATCGAGATTGCTGAGATTGCCGGCATACTCACCCATCACCCCTATGATGTCTCCGGCGGCGAGCAGCAGCGGACGGCGCTTGCGATGGCCCTACTCTCAGAACCGAAGCTGCTGTTTCTCGATGAGCCGACCAAGGGCATGGACGCCTTCTATAAAAAGAAATTCGCGAGCATCCTCAAAGGTCTCTGCGAAGACGGGCTTACCGTGGTCATGGTCTCGCACGATGTGGAGTTCTGTGCCGCCCACGCAAGCCGCTGTGCTCTGTTCTTCGACGGTGATGTCGTTACCGAAGGCAGCCCGCGGCAGTTCTTCAGCGGCAACGCCTTCTATACGACAGCCGCAAACCGCATGACGCGCGGCATTCTGTCCGACGTGGTGACGACAAGAGATTTGATAGACGCCCTTACCGGCGCGGCGGCGCGCGACGCGCACGACGTAGCCAGCGAAGGGGTTGCGGGCGATGTGGACGATGCCTTATGACGGCGCCTAACTATTATCTATTGGCGCTTGGCGTCATCCTTGCGGCTCTCATACTTATGGTTGTGCGCTTTGAGGGCAAAAAACCCCGCGCCCGCGAGATAGTGCTGCTGGCCGTAATGACGGCATTGGCCGTGGCCGGGCGCACCGCCTTCTTCATGCTGCCGCAGTTTAAGCCCCTTGCTGCCGTCGTCATCATCACCGGCGTTACGCTTGGGGCTGAGAGCGGATTTCTGGTCGGCGTGATGTCCGCCTTTGTCTCCAATTTCATCTTCGGTCAAGGGCCATGGACGCCGTTTCAGATGCTGGCCTTCGGCCTCGTCGGCCTTGTTGCGGGCCTCCTTTTCTACCGCAGAGGCCACGCTCAGCACTCAGGGCTCGTTGCGGAAGCGGAGGGGGGAGAGGTTGTGTCGCCCGCTGTTGTCTCCGTCAACGACGTGGCGACCACGCTTGCGATGCTGGCCCGCACGCAGCGCATGAGTTTTGCCCGCACACTCATGCTGAGCGTCTACGGTGGACTGTCCGTCCTCGTCATGTACGGGCTTATCGTGGACATTCTCTATATGCTTATGTTCTCGGAGTCGGCTTCTGTCTCAACCCTTTTTGCCGTGCTTGTCTCCGGCCTGCCCTTCAACGCCATCCACGGCGCATCGACGGCGTTTTTCCTCGTCGTTCTCGCCCCGCCCATGACGGAAAAACTCACTCGCATCAAACTCAAATTCAACCTCCCCTAACCCC
>JAIRTN010000082.1 GCA_031254905.1 Coriobacteriales bacterium | reverse complement strand
TGAGGGGTATTAGTAGCGGTTGTCGAAGATGCGTTGGCTCTTTTTCTCGGAGCGGGGGAGGTCGCCGAGGTTGACGGCCTTGGGCAGCACGGAGAGGTTCAGCTTGTCCTTGATGGCTTGGCCGAGTGCGAGTTCGATATAGGGGCGGTGCTCCTCGGGAGAGCCGGTCTCAAAAAACACCGTCATGATGTCGCGACCGTTGAGGTGGTCTATCATCACCTGATACTCGCTCGAGGCGCCCTCGGTAACGGCAAGCGATTCTTCGATGTGCGCGGGAAAGATGTTTATCCCCTTGACCTTTATCATGTCGTCGCTGCGGCCAATCAAGGTCTCGATGCGCGTGTAGGGGCTGCCGCAGGGGCACTCGCCGGGCACGATGCGCGTCAGGTCGTGCGTGCGGTAACGGATGAGCGGCGCACCCTCTTTGCGTAGCGTGGTTATCACCAGTTCCCCGCTCTCTCCGTCGGGCAGCACCTTGCCGGTGTCGGGGTCGATAATCTCGAGGTAGAGGTAGTCGTCCCAACAGTGCATCGCCGCCTGCGCCTCGCAGTTGATGCCGATGCCGGGGCCGTAAATCTCGGTAAGCCCATAGATGTAGTGCAGTTCTACGCCCAGTTCAGAGGCTATGCGGGCGCGCATTTTCTCGCCCCAGCGTTCGCTGCCGATGACCCCTTTGCGCAGCTTTATGTGCTCGCCTATGCCGCGCTCGGCGATGGTTTCGGCAAGCAGCAGCGCGTAGGAGGAGGTCGCGCCGAGGACCGTGGAGCCGAGGTCCATCATCATTTGAAGCTGTTTGTCCGTGTTTCCGGGGCCCATGGGAATGGCCATCGCGCCGAGCAGTTCCGCCCCCAGTTGAAACCCGATGCCCGCGGTCCACAGCCCGTAGCCGGGTGTGATGTGGATGCGGTCGTCCTTCGTGATGCCCGCCATTTCATAACAGCGTGCGAACATGATAGCCCAATCGCGCACGTCCGTGGCGGTGTAGGGGATGATGACGGGTGTGCCGGTTGTGCCGCTCGACGAATGGATGCGCACAATTTCGCTCGCGGGCACCGCCGAAAGGCCCAGCGGATAGGCCTCGCGCAAATCGTCCTTTGTGGTAAGAGGCAGGGCGCAAAAATCCTCAATCGTCCGCACGCGTGCCACGTCGATATCGGCGTATTTGCGCGTGTAAAAGGGGCTTGCATCCTTAATCCCCGCAACGAGTTCCAGCGCCTTCTCAAAAGCCTGCTCTCGTATGCTCATAGCAGGGTCATCCCCCGTGCTAGTGCTGTCTGGTTGAGGCTGACGTACTGAGGTTTGACGAGCATTCCTATGGCTTCTTCGAGCGCTGCCGCCGACACATCGAGGTTGCCGGTTGCCAAGGCGGCACCGAGCAAGACGATGTTGAGGACACGCGTGGAGCCGAGTTCCGCGCACAGGGCCGCACCGTCGACGGGTATGAGCATGCCGATGCGCCCGCGTCTTTTGCAGGCGCGCAGCCAGTCGAGTTCTGCCTTGCCGTCGTAGCTGAGGTTTGCCAAACTTGCGGTTACTGGTTCGAGCGCCTGTATGGCGGTGACGACGGTGCCGCCGTGACGCAGGTAGTCAAGCGCCCGAATTGCCTCGCCGGGCTCAAAGCCGATGAGGAGTTCAGCCGTCTTGTGGGGGACGAGAGGGGAGAGGGGAGTGAGGTCGGCGCGGCGTTGCGCGGCCGAGGGGAGTGAGGTGGTTTCGGGCTTGGGTGAAGGGGCGATGCGCACGTGGCCGAGGACGCTGCCGCCGCGCTGGGCCATGCCGATGGTCTCGGCGGCGCGCACCATGCGGCCTTCCAACAGCGCCGCTTGGGCGAGCAGCTTGGAGGCGAGAACCGTCCCTTGGCCGCCGACCCCGGCGATGATGATGTCGGAGGGCCGCGTCATGAGGACTTCGCCTTTGAGGGTGGCTCGGGCTTGGTATCTTGCGTGTGTTGTATGGCCTTGACGGGGCAGAGGTCCACACAAAGGCCGCAGCCGTAGCACAGCGTTGCGTCGATGACGACCTGTCCGCCGCGCACGACGAGCGCGGGGCAGCCGATGGAGCGAATACAACTCTTGCAGTTTGTACAGCGCTCATCGTCGATGGTGGGCTGGGGCCCCGGTGGGGCAACGGTGACGCAGGGCGCGTTAAAGACGATGGCGCTTACGCCGTCGAAGTCCACTGCGGTGCGTACGGCCTCGATAGCCTTGGATAACTCGAAGGGGTTGACTTCTGCAACCTGCTTAACGCCGAGGGCGCGCAGAATGTCGGGTATGCGCAGGGCGTGCTGGGCGTCATTTTCCGCGGCGCTCAGCCCCATGCGTTTGCCGGTGCCGGGATGGGGCTGCGAGCCGGTCATGGCCGTGGTGGCGTTATTGAGGACGCAGAGCGTGACCTTGGCATTGTTGTAGACGGCGTTTGAAACACCCGTAAGCCCGCTGGCGAAGAAGGTCGAATCGCCGACGAAGCCAAGATGTAGCACGTCGGGCTGTGCCCAGTTCAGACCCTGAGGGATGGTGAAGCCGCCGCCCATACATATACAGGTGTCTACCATTTCGAGGGGTAGAGCGTTGCCGAGCGTGTAGCAGCCGATGTCGCCGCTGAATACCGCCTCGCGTCCTCGCAGAGCGCGTTTGACGGCGTAGAAAGACGCGCGGTGCGGACAGCCGGCGCAGAGTACGGGCGGGCGCGCGGGCAGCGCAGGCGGGCTGGCCGCGCCCGCGGTAGCCGCGGAGCCGCCACCAGCAGGCGTAACGTCGATGGGGGGAGCCGGGACGGGAACGCCGCAAAAGGATCCGACCTTCTCCATGATTAAAGAAACCGAGTCTTCCCCCGCCTGAGGCGTGTCGCCCGTGAGTTTGCCGAGCAGCTTGACGGGTAGGCGGTGCTTGCCGATGAGTTGCAGCAGCGAGCGCTCGATGACAGGCTCGAGTTCCTCGAGGACGAGGACTTCGCTGAGGCCGTCGAGAAATTCGAGGACGCGTTGCTCGGGGAAGGGGAAGGGCGTGCCGATTTTGAGCAGGCGCAGCGGGCCCGGCGCGTCGAAGGGGTCGCGCTGGTTGAGGCGGGCGAGCGCGTCGTGCAGGTAGGCGTAGCTGATGCCGCCGGCCACGATGCCGAGGTGGGAGGGGGCGTTTGGATGGGTGTTGATGAGCGTGTTGAAGGGGCTGGTGCTGAATTCCGCGGCGACGCGGGGCAGGCGCTCATGGATTTCGAGGTGCCCTTCGAAGGCGCGGCGCGGGAGAACCACCCAGCGCCCGTTGCGTTCGAAGCCGCCGGGCCGATGGGGCGTGTAGGAGATGTCCGCGGCCATGGGTACCGTTCCGTGGCAGATGCGGGTGGTGGGGCGAACGATGACGGGTGTTTTGTGGCGCTCCGATAACTCGAAGGCGCTTTTGACCATCTCGTAGGCTTCCTCGGGGGTTGAGGGGTCGAGGACGGGCACTTTTGCGAAGGTGGCAAACTGGCGCGTGTCCTGCTCGGTTTGGGAGGAGATGGGGCCGGGGTCGTCGGCGACGATGAGGACGAGGCCGCCTTTGACGCCGAGGTAGGGCAGCGACATGAGGGCATCGGAGGCCACGTTGAGGCCGACCTGTTTCATGGTGACGAGTGCGCGGGCCCCCGCGAACGCCGCGCCGGCACCCACCTCGAGGGCCACCTTTTCATTGGTGGACCACTCGACGTGTATTCCGGTGAGTTTGCGCGCGATAACCTGCTCCGAAATGGTTTGGAGAACCTCGGAGGAGGGAGTGCCCGGATAGCCGCTTACCACATTGACGCCCGCGTTGAGGGCGGCGAAGGCGAGCGCCTGATTACCCATGCACAGGGTGAGGGACATAGTGTTTGCGCCCGGCCCTTAGTTGCTTCCCGCGGGAGTGTTGGTGCTGTCGGCGCCGTTGGCGTCATCCGCGTCCGCATCTGTGTCGCTAGAGCCGTCAGCGTTGTCCTGTAGGGCGTCTCCGGTATAACCCGTGCTGTCGCCGTTGACGGAGAGCAACTCAATCTCAAAGGTCAGCGTCGCGTTTGGCGGGATGCTGTTTTGCCCGGTCGTACCGTAGGCAAGTTCGGGCGGGATGACGAGTTGGCGCTTGCCGCCAACCTTCATGCCGACGAGGCCAAGTTCCCAGCCCCGGATGACGCTGCTTTGGCCGAGCGTAACATCATAGGGCGTGCCCCTTCCGATTGAGGAATCAAAGATGGTGCCGTCCTCCAGATAGCCGGTGTAATGAACTTTGAGCGCGTCGCCTTGCTTCGCCGCAACGCCGGTACCTACAACCGTGTCGGTTATCCCTATCTTGGCGAGGTCGGCGGCATCATTCGCTTCGGCGAGGGTCATGTCGACGACATAGGGAAGACCCTCCGGCATGGGGTTGATGATGATTTCATCGGAGTTGACAAGTCCGGCGAAGAAGTCCTCTTGTGCCGCGTTTTTCTTTTGGTTGGCGAGGTCTTCGCTCAGTGCCTCGGCGATTTCTGTGGGTACGGTGGAGAAGTCAACGGTCTTCCCTGCTTGGTCTTCGGGCACGGGGAAGTCGTCGGTCCATTTGAGGATGAGGAAGGCATACTGAGGGGAGGCTTCATTGCCGAGGTTTGTTTCGATGACGTCGGAGAATTCGTCTTTGGCCAGTGAGTTGAGGATGGCCCGTGCGTCATCGGAAAGCGTTGTTTCGGAACCCCAACCGAGGTCTCCGCCGTTGTTCTCAGCGTCGTAGGCCTCTGAGTATTCCCGGGCGACTTCGGCAAAATCGACACCTTCGCGAAGTTTCGCGAGGGCTTCTTCCGCCTTGGGGCGGACGGCATCTGCGGAGGTAGCGTTCTCCTCACCATTATCGCCTGATTCTTCTTCCTCGCCTTCGTTCTCGGTGGATTCCTCGCCATCGCCCTCGCCTTCGGCGTTCTCATCGCCCGCAACAGGGGCGTCGAAGGGCAGATAAATCGCGGAAACGCGCTTGCCGGCGTAGGCTGAGGCGTTTTCGCTGACATAGGCCTCGATTTCCGCCTGCGTGGGGATGGCTTTTTCCACCTCCGCGTTGGCAAGGGTTTGGGCGACGCTGAAGGCCTCAAGTTCGTGGCGGTAGGCGGCCTCGCTGGCATAGCCCATGGATTTGAGGTAGTCCTCCCAACTGGTGCCCGAGGATTCGACGCCCGATTTGGTGTCCGCGAGCGTCTTGTCTACCTGCGCACTGTCAATTGTGAGGCCCGCTTCGTTGGCCCTTTGCACGATGAGCGTGTAGATGGCGAAGTGGTTGCGAATGACGAATTCGCGAAGTGTTTCGGGGGTGAAACCCGCTTCTTTGAGCATCTTTGCCCACGCCTCGTCGCTCATTGGAGCGCCGGTGCTTTGGTCGATGCGGAAAAATTCGATGCGGGTGGTCACGTCGGCTTCGAGTATGTCGACGCCGTTGACCTTCGCGGCGACGCGTGTGTCGAGTTGCCCGCTTGTTTTGCAGCCAAAGAAGCTGAAAGCGAGCATAAGCGAAAGCGCGAACGCGATGATGGTTCTGAGGGATTTCATAGACATGACCTTCCGTACGGGACCCCGCGCACGCGACAAAAGACGCCCGCGCGGGCAGACAACCATCTATTCTCTCATAAGCTGTGGGTTTTGGGGAGACAAAACAGCCTCTCAGCACCAATCTGCACCAAACCGTTCACAAAAGTCTGCGCAACTCTGCGGAAATTTCGCCGCCAAAACCTTTACCCGTGCCTCTGCCTGTGCTTGAATGGCTGTAGACATCTCAGGTTTTGCCGCTCGCGTCGGCGAGTGGTATGCCACCTCCTGTTGACCCTCGCGGTTGCTACGCCACTTCCCTCGCTCGCTGCCCGTACGGAGAGAGCAATGAACAAGACAGTCGCATTTCCCGCGCGCGACGATGAAGCCGTCCCACGCCTCACCATCAGCCAGATGGCCCGGCTCTCGCGCGTCAGCCGGGACACCCTCCTGTACTACGACCGCATCGGCCTCCTCGCGCCCGAGCATCGGGGCGCAAACGGCTATCGCTACTACTCCGGTCGCGAACTGCTCAAGGTCAACGTCATCCGCGTTTTTCAGTCGCTCGGCATGTCGCTCAAAGAAATCGGGGCGCTTCTGGAGAAGCGTACGCCGCAGGCTGTCCTCAACTCTCTTATGGGGAGAATGACGGCCATTAAAGAGGAACAGGAGCGTCTCGAACAGGTTCGTCAACTGCTGGAGGGCTACCACTCCCTCATCGAATACGCCCTTGACCTCGACGAAGGCAGCATCAGCCTGCGCTGGCTTGAAGAGAAGGCCATTCTCGTCGGCCCGCAAAACGACTACGCGGAGGGCAGGACCCTGCAAGACAACATCTTCGACAGCTACCACTATTTTCAAGAGCGTGTCTCGCCGCTTGAGTTGAACTACCCCGTGTGGAGTTTCTACGAGAAGACTAGCGTCGAGCACAGGCGCTGGCGTTTGCCCGACCACTTTTATCTGGCCTTTCCGCAGGCCCCCGACAAACGGAAGGCCGGCTGGTACGTCGTCGGCTGCACGCGCGGCAGGTACGGCGGCTCCCCCCGCCTCTTTGAGCGCCTGCTCGCCTTTATCAAAAAAGAGGGCCTGAAGATAACAGGCCGCTCATACGTGGAATACCTCCTCAACGAGATAGCCATACCCGACCCCAACGAGTACCTGATACAGGTCTCCATCGAAGTGGGGCGATGAGGGGCTAAACGGCAGGCTGGACGGCCTGAGGGCTTGAGGGGCGGACGGCTTGAGGGCTGGACGGCCGGTGGGTTTGACGGCCGGGGCGATGACGGCCGGACGCCTTGGCAAGGGTAGGGCCGATGGCCGGTGGGGGCTTGACTGTGGTGCGGCTCTATAGTTTAAGGTAGCGAAAAGTGCCGCTCTATTCATTGCGCGCCATCCCGCGGTTTTCCCCGCCGCAAACCTTGTCGATGGCGCCTCCGCGAACAGGATGATGAGAACGGACGGGATAACCGTCCGCGTTAGCCTAGAAAAATACCACAGAGATGAGGCGATAACCATGAAAGCACGACGCTTAATACACAGGGTTTTGGCGCTTCTTTTACTAGGGATAAGTGTCACCTTCAGTGCCCTCATCGCCGCGGGCACCGTGGCTCTTGCCGAGGACATCGTACCTGTCGGCACGGGTGCGGAGGAGAGTTGGTCGGTCTTTAACCTGTTCATGGCTCTGTTCAACCTCTTTGTCGCGCTCGGGCTTATCGCCCGGCTCGCCTTCCTCATTTTGCGCGACGATGAGTACGAGCAGGAAATGTGGGAGCGCCTGAAGCGCCCGAAAACCTTGGAGGACGTCAGAAATGCCGTACCCCTTGGTGCCGAGTTCGAGGAGATTGACGGAAGCCCCGCCTGCAGCTACAGCGGGCCCTACGGCCCCAAGAATGAGGTGCGGGAGCCAACGCGCTTCGACCAGTTCTGCACCAGCGCCTGTGCCGTGCTGGCCCTTGTGGCCCTCATCCTGTTTTTCATCGTCGAGCGAATCAACGCCCACGCGGTACTCTTTAACGCCCTCTCACCGCTGTTCGGCGTCATCAGCGTGCTGGTGTTGCTCGGGATGTTTCTTTCTTTGCTGGAAGGCGGCAGGGCACTCAAGCTGAGGGCTCAGCAGGAGGATTCTCTCCGTTTTCCTGCTCGGGATAGCTAAAATCCGAGGGAATAGAGGCCCATGTTCCCGTGAGGGCCGCTCGCGCGTTGTTCGCAAACTGCCCCGCCCACAGGCGTGCGTTGTTCGCAAGATGGGCAGGACGTATCCGGTAGGGCCAATTGAGCTCGCTTTTCTCCGCAACCGTCGATTCAGACAGGCGCTCGAATTCCTGCTTCAGACCGCGCAGGGTCTCATCGAGCGGCGTGGTGCTCGCCTGTAACATCTGGTCGAGGCGGGCCATCTGGTCACGCGCGTCCCGGATGCGCACGTCGTTGCGGGCGGCGATGTCGGGCGCGATGACACCGTGGCTGCCCTTGACGCGGTTGATGTCGAGCGCGGCCGCGTAGGTTGCCTCGACCATCTCGTCGGTGGTCATGGAGTGCGATTCGTAGTTCATTATGTGCTTCCACGAGGGGAGGACCATGCGCTCACGGTGCTCGGCGAGCGTGCGGGCCAGCAGCGTGTAGCCATGTGTTGATGCGTCGTCGAAGGCGCGCGAGCCGACGTCGAGGAAAGGTGCCATGGGGGAGATAAACACCGTCAACCGTGGGTCGAAGCCCACCCGCTCATAGAGGTGGCGGACGTAATCGCCTGTCTCCAGCACCGATTCCTTTGTCTGCGTTGGTATGCCCGTCATGAAGTAGAGGTCGAAGCGCTGACAGCCGGCATCGAGCGCGTCGATGATGGTTTCCTCAAGCTGCTCTGAACGGTAGTGGCCCTTGCCGAAGGCCGTGCGCACCGCGTCGTCATGACTTTCGGCCGAAATCTCGATGGACCACTGTGGCAGATTCCTGTTGAGCAACTCATAGAAGTCCCGGCCCTCCTTTGGCGGGCCGAAGAACTCAAAGCCGATGGGGTTTGCGAGTTTGCCGCGCAGACCCGTGATGAGTTTCTCCGCGTAATCATAGCCTGCCTGCAGGAAGTCGTTGAGGACGAAGATGGGCCCCCAGATGTGCTTTTGGATGGTTTCGATGTCGCGGACGAGGAGGGCGGGGTCGCGCCAAGCTATTTTGTCGCGTCCGAAGTGCTTGCGGTAGGCCGTGTGGGAGCCGCCGCAGGTGGCACAGTCGCGGTTGCAGCCGCGCGAGGTGAGCGAGGCGCAGACCGGGTTGTTGAGCCAGCTTTTGAAGGGGACGTAGCTGAGCATGTCGCGGTGGCGGATGACGCCCTTCATCGGGTAGGCGTAGTCAAGCGAGATGGCGTCCATCGTTGAGGGTATCCAGTTAAGCGGGTTGGTCTGTGGCCTGCCGCTGGCGTCCTTCCACGTGAGGTTGGGGATGTCGCTTAAATCTCCCAGAGCGCTGCCGGTTTTTTTCGCGCGGAGTATGCGTTCCATCAGGCGCCTGAAGGGCTCCTCGGTAGAATCGCCGCGCAGCACGTAGTCGACGCAGTCGTAGGCGATGAGTTCTTCGTGGAAGATGGTTGCCGAGAGCCCGCCGAAGATGATGGGCGTATGCGGGTGCAGGCGTTTGAGGATGCGCGCGACCTCGATACTACCGTGGCAATGCGGCATCCAATGGAGGTCTATTCCGAAGGCATGTGTGTGCAGGGCGGTTAGGTTCTTCTCCACATTAAAGCCCTTTTTATGCAGCATGAGGCCCGCGAGATTGTAGAGGCGCACGTGGATGTTGTGGCGTTCGAGGTATTCGCCGATGGTGGTGAAGCCCAGCGGGTACATTTCGAAGATGGGGGTTGAGGGTACCATGTCGGAGACGGGGCCGTACATGATGGAGCGCTCGCGGAAGTCGTAGACGGCCGGGGCATGTACTAAGGTGAGGTCGATGGTTGGCACGATTGCGCTTCTCCGGTTGGGACGTTGGCGGCGGGACGGCGGGGTGGTGGTTAGGACGGTGGTTAGGACGGTGGGACGTTGGTTTGGGACGGTGGGACGTGAAGGGTTTAGTATAGCGCATCGCGGAGTGTGGACTGGAGCGTGGGCAGCGCTTTATTGAGCGCTTTATTGTTTGCCGATTGTTGATTGATTGTTTACCAGAAACCTGCGTTGTAGTAGACTGGGGCCTGCATTGAAAGAGAATGGGGCGTGCAAACGGAGGTACAGACAAGGGAGGAGTGGTAGGTATGAAGAACATGCACACGAGGAACGCCATTGTTGCGTTTATAGTGGCCGTGGTGGTTTTTGTGGTTACGGTGTACATGTATCTCAATGGCTATGTTTGGGTGCTTTTTAGGGTTATTGAGATTCCTTTGCCCATAGCGTGGATTGGCTCGGCTCTGCTGGTGGTTTACGCCATCTACGAGTTGGTGACGGGGCCCAAGAAAGACGCCGCGCTGCGGAAAATCCGTGAGGAGCAGCAGGCTGCCCAGCAGTTGCAGGCCCAGTTTCTTGCGCCCTGCGTTGTAACGGTGACACGGCATGCCGATAAGAATACCGGCGCCTACAGCCTCGAGGTGCTTTGCAATGGCATGGAGGCTGGCAAGGTTTCTGGCGGTAAGCCACTCGTGTTCTCCACACCGGTGGCGGAAAACGATTTGACGGTGATTTACCCGTCGCTCTCGCTTGAGGAAACGCTGCACTTTAGCGCGTTTGACGGCGGCTCAGTGGCCTTTTTCGTGTCGTCTGACGGCAAGGCGGTTTTCATAGAGGACGCGGACGCGCCGCTTGAACAGGTGCAAATGCAACAAGCGTGAAGCTGCTTGTTGTCCGTGACTGCGGCGGGGCGGTGCTTGTTGCCCGCGACTGCGGTGGGGCGGTGCTGGGCGCGTTTGAGTTTGTCGAAAGGAGGATGCGCGTGTCTCTCCTTATGAGAGTTGCCACGGGGTTCATAGTTGTTTTGGTTGTGGCCAGCCTCATGTACGTTAACAGCAAGGCGCGTGAGGAGGAGCGGGCCCTAGACAAGGACCACTTCACCATCAAATACCCCGGTATCTATCTCGTCATAGCCTTTGGGAGTTTGGCCTTTTTTGTTGTTGCGATGATAGTATCTTCTTTTGTGTTCAAATATGAACAGGGCATAGAGATACTCTACGGTTTTTTTGCACTCCTGAGCCTTATGTCTCTGTTTTTGGCGTGCTACGTCTTGGTTTGGCGTGTCGTGGTTGACGGAGACACGCTGAAGTTGGCGCGGACATTCGGTAAGGCGCGCATGACCTCCTTCAGCGACATCGCGAAAGTTAGGCGTGTTGGCGCTTCGCAGAAAATCGTGGCATACGACAAAGACGGCAAGAAACTTTTTGCCATAGAATCAACCGCAATAGGCTATATGCCGCTTTCTGAGAAGCTCGCACGCCAAGGCCTTCTATAATCGGGGGCTGATTAAGGCCCCGATTGCCCCCCCTGTAGGCAATGTCATTCGAGCGGAGCCCGCACACATACCTTCGGGCGGCCCTTGTTATGAATGAAACCCAAAGGTGCTTCTGGGTTGTCATTCGAGCGGAGTCGTAGGGGGAGGGAGTAATCTGGTCTTGCGGATGGCATCTGGGATTGGGATTGGGATTGGGATTGGGTGTGGGTGCGGCACCATCTTGTATGCTAGAATGCGAGATGGTTGTTGGAACGAGGAATGGAGTGCGGTATGGGAACAATCAAGAAAGTTGCAAAGCTGTTGGTTGTGGGGGCGGTACTGGGAATGACGCTGATGCTTGTTGCCTGCGGCTCGTCGAATGCGGGACGCGGTATCTCGGCGTCGCATCCGGAAACGGCTATGGATGAGGCGTTTTCGCGCTACCTCAATGGAGAGGATTACATGCAGATATTTGCTGCGGATGTCGAAAAGTCTCAGGTTG
>JAIRTN010000069.1 GCA_031254905.1 Coriobacteriales bacterium | reverse complement strand
CCCCAAGAATTTGACCCGGCCCAGTTAAATGGGATGAGAATCGTCGCCCAAGAGGGCTCGCTTTCCGCGTGGCAGGTTGCCAAGGATTATGGGGAGGACAACCTCTCGACCTATCCTTCGCTGAGTGGGGTGTTCGGCGAACTTTCATCCGGTTCGGTTTCCTACGCCGTTGTTGATGCTATCGTTGGCTCCTTTTTGGCCATCCAATATGAGAACATCCGCTGCGAGGGCATATTAAAAGAGCCTCAAGGCGTGTATATCGGTGTCGCAAGCGAAAATCAGACGCTGAAAGACCAAGTCGGCAACGCGCTCATAGAGTTGCGCGACGGCGGCAAGCTTCGGGTAATCGTCGCGAAATGGATTGGTCCCGTGTCGGCACAGGCGGTCTTGAGCACCCAAGGAATCATCTCCCTCTCGGGGACAGGGGAGACAGAAGTGCCAGCGGATTCCACCCAGACCCCGCCTAGCACAAACTAGGAAAGCGCCAAGACCCCGCAGCGCCGCAGCGCCGAAGCGCCAAAACCTCGCAGCGCCGCAGCGCCAAACCCCCGCAGCGCCGAAGCGCCAAAATCCCCAAAAGGGGTTTCTCTCAAATAGAGCCGGAGTGGGCGGGTAAGCCGGATTCTGTCTCAGATGGCCATTTATCTGGGAGCGACGTCGCCGTCGCCCTCAAGCGGGCAACCCGAGCGCCGGTCGGGCCAACCGAACGCGCTCCTATTTGCCCTTGCACCGGATGGGGTTTGCCAAGCCGCCGCGTTACCGTGGCGCTGGTGCGCTCTTACCGCACCGTTTCAGCTTTTCTCCCGCGTAATGAGCCACTCATCAAAGCGATGGGACAAAGCGGGGGAGTTTTCTTTTCTGTGGCACTTTCCGTCGGGTTGCCCCGCCCAGCCGTTAGCTGGCATCCTGCCCTGTGGAGTCCGGACTTTCCTCACGCCGCATAACCAAAATGGCTACAAAGCGCGCGACCATCCGGCCCACTCCAGTTGGAGTAGTATATCACGTGTCGCAAAAAACCTGTTATCATAGTCAACGACCTTTCAGGAAGGGGAATGTCACCATTATGGAACCGGATTTTCAAGAAGTTGCGAGACGCATACAATCGTTGCGCGAGGATTTAGAACTCAGCATTGACGACATGGCTGAGGCAACCGGTCGCAGCGCGGAGGAATACGCGGCGCAAGAGGGCGGGGAGAAGGACTTCTCCTTCACCTTCCTCTACAAATGCGCAAACGCCCTCGGCGTCGATGTCGTCGAGTTGCTCACGGGAGAGCCGCCGCGCCTCAAAGGCTACGAACTTGTCCGCAGCGGTGAGGGTCTTTCCATAAAACGTCGCGCGGGCTTCGAGTATCTGCATCAGGCACCCTTCTTCTCGCATAAACTCTGCGAGCCCTTCATCGTCACCGCGCCCTTCATCGCCGAGGAGCAGGAGCAGCCCATCCACCTCTCCTATCACGAGGGACAGGAACTCGACTACATCATCAGCGGGCACCTCCGCTTTGCCTACGAGGACCACGTCGAGGACCTTGGGCCGGGCGACACCCTCTACTATGATTCCGGGCGTGGCCATGGCATGATAGCCATCGGCGGCGAGCCCTGCGTCTTTCTCGCCGTTGTGCTCAAGCCGCCCGTGGCGCCCGCACCAGCAGCGCCCGCGGTCCCAGAGGCCCCAGAGGCCCCGGCAGCGCCCGTGGCGCCCGTGCCACCAGCACCGGAGGCACCCCCCGCCCCCGCGCATCCCCAACCGCCCACCATCAACATTCCCTAGGCGCTTTTCGCCTCGTCCGAAAAGCGCCGTCACGCCGCCTGCGCCATCCGATAACCCGGCGCCCATCCGCGCGCCCGCAACCGAAGGGTCGAACATGAGGAACATACACAAACGCTACGCGAGGGAATCCTACGACGAGAACGGCATCATCAGGGAGTTTTCGCTGGTATTCCCCGAGGACTTCAATTTCGCCTACGACATCGTCGACGACATCGCCACAGCGGAGCCCAACCGCCCCGCCATGGTCTGGTGCAACCCCGAAGGCGAGGAGCACCTACTCAGCTTCGGCGACATGAAGCTGTGGTCGGACAAAACGGCAAACTTCCTCGCCAGTCAAGGCATCGGCCGCGGCGACCTCGTCCTCGTAATTCTCCGCCGCCACTACCAATTCTGGTTCACGGCGCTGGCCCTCAACAAACTGGGCGCAATCCTCGTGCCAGCAACCTTCATGCTCAAAGAACACGACCTCAAATACCGCGTCAACAGCGCCGGCATCAAGGCGCTCATCTGCACAAACGTGGGAGAAATCGCCCAAATCGTGGACAGCGCGCTGCCGCAATGCCCAACGCTTACAACCCGAATCCTCGTCAACGGCGGCGGGGCAAACCCTGCCATGCCCAAAGCCTCTAGTTTTAATGGGGAGAAGAACGGCCCTGTCTGCCCCTCCCAACTCTCCCAAACCACCTGTTCTGGCGAGGCCGCTGACGGCAGAGCCGTCAACACGCTCTCAGGCCCCGGCGGCCTGTGCGCACTCGGCGTCGAGCGTGAAGGCTGGCTCGACTTCAACACCGCTGTCGCCGTGGCCAGCCCGGTCTTTGAGAAGCGCGCGACGAAGGCAGCCGACCCGATGATTATGTATTTTTCGAGCGGCACTTCGGGCAACCCCAAGATGGTGCTCCACAACTCAAG
>JAIRTN010000052.1 GCA_031254905.1 Coriobacteriales bacterium | reverse complement strand
CAAAACAGATTCTGCGTAAATACCCCCGCGGCAACGGCGGGTTTTTCTGTAACGATGAGGGCAAGGTCTCTGCGCTCGGGGTTGCGCCGAAAACCCGCGGAGATACCCGCGCAACGCAGGCCCTTAACCGCGCCAAGCCCGCCCTCGATAAAGGTCGCGTTGCTCGCGGCCCCAGCGGCCACCCCAGCGGCAGCCCCGGCGGCAGGCATCCCAGCAACGGCCCCGGCAGCGGCCCCAGCGGCAGGGCAGCACTCAGCAACGGCCGTCCCGACCTTATCCCCATTAAAAGACGAAGCGGCCATCATATTACTCCGGGATTCGTGATAAGTCCCATGGTTTCATCGAAGCCAAAGACGATGTTCGCGCACTGAATCGCCTGCGATGCCGCGCCTTTGCCGAGGTTGTCGATGGCGCAACTGGCAACGAGGATGCCGGTTTTTTCGTCGAGCATGATGCCGACCTGCGCGTTGTTCGTCCCCACCACGCTTGCCGTCCGCGGCATGACGCCATAGGGCAGTAGCTGCACAAATGGTTCCTCGGCATAGGCAACTTTGTAGACGCTTTCGAGCGCCGCTGTGCTTACGCCCGGCTTAATTTGTAGCGTGACGGTGGCGAGCAGGCCGCGCGTCATAGGCGCAAGATGCGGCGTAAAGACCACCGGCACCGGGCGCTCCGCCTCCCACGTAAGCGCTTGGGCTATCTCGGGGGTGTGGCGATGCGTCGCGACGGCATAGGCGTTTACGCTCTCGTTTATCCCGCAGAACTGAAGCTCCTGCCGGGGAGAACGCCCGGCGCCCGACGCGCCCGAAATCGCGTTGATGACGACCGGTCCCATCGCGGCAAAGCCCACGACGAGCACCGGGGCAACCGCCAAAACGCTGGCCGTTGGGTAGCAGCCGGGGCAGGCGATGAGGGCGGGGTTTGGCGCCGCGGCAGGCGGGTTGATGATGAAGAAGGCGTCCAGATGGGACGATGCGTTGTTCATGCGCTCCTGATAGCGCTGGTAGAGCAGGGAGCGGTTTATCTCCGGCAGCCCGTATATTGCACAGGGGAGCAGGTCGGGCGCGGTGTGCGCGACGCCGTACCACTCCTCATAAACGGCGACGTCCTTCAGACGAAAGTCGGCGCTGAGGTCGAATACGCTGATGCCATGCGCGAGAAACCTCGGAGCCACCGCCATTGCCGCGGTGTGCGGTACGGCCAAAAACACGGCGTCGAGGTCGGTCATCGCTTCGACGGCATCATGCTCGGTGAACACGAGTTCTGTCCGATTCGTCAAAGCGGGGTAAAGTTCGGAAAGGGGTTTGCCAGCATCGGTATCGGATGTTACGGCAAGGAGCCTAAAGCCGGGATGGCCCAGCAAATAGCGCACCAGTTCGATACCGGCATAACCGGCTCCTCCAATGACTGCAACATTCTTAGTATCCATACATCCACTTCCATTCCAATTCATAACTTCTTATGTAAGATAGCAGAAATCATATTATCGTCAATAGTTTTTGCAACTTTATTCACATAAGGATGATGAGGTGGGGACAAGGACGGGCCGTTTATGGGACGTGTGCGTCCCGTTCGCGCCCCGTTGATGCGCTCGGCAATGCGCTCGGCAATGCGCTCGGGGCAGATAAGAGCCGCGCCGTTTATGCGATATAATGAGAATACCCCTGTGGCGCATAGCCTCTATTCGATGAAAACTCGATTGGACGAAACCACATGCCAGACACGAAGCGGCCCAAACCACCCGAAACATCCGAGCGGCCGGACCAGCCCGAGCCTCCCGTGTCCCTCAACACCTCCAAACGAATCGCCATCATAACCATGGGCGTCAAACTCGGCACCGAAGAAAAGGGCTACACCCGCTTCCTCTCGCTCAGCGAGCAACTCTCCGCCGCTGGCTTTGAAGTCGACCTCATAACCTCGTCATTCCAACACTGGGAAAAGCGGCACCGCGCAACCGACGACCCCGCGCTGCACAGCTACCCCTTTACCGTAAGCCTCATCGACGAGCCGGGCTACCGGCAAAACATCGACTTCAGACGCCTCATCAGCCATCGCAAGGCCGCGCGCAACCTCACAGAACACCTCCGCCACACGGGCCCTTACAGCCTCATCTACTGCGAAATCCCGCCCAACGACATAGCCCGGCGGGCCTCCGAGTACGCGCGCGCCCACAACATCCCCCTCATCCTCGACATCAACGACCTCTGGCCCGAGGCCATGCGCATGGTCTTCGACGTGCCCGTCCTCAGCACCCTGCTCTTTGCGCCCTTCGTCCGCGACGCGCGGATAGCCTGCAAAAACGCTGCTGCCTTTGTGGGAACTTCGGATGAGTACGCCCTCTACCCCCTTCGCTACCGCCCCGACGACACCGAGCACATCACCGTCTACGTGGGCAACGAACTCGCGCGCTTCGACGCCTTCGCCAAGGAAAACTCCCCCCAAATCAGCAAGCCCGCGGGCGAGTTCTGGGTTACGTACGCCGGCACCCTCGGCGCCAGCTACGACATCGAAACCATGCTGCGCGCCTCAGACGAACTCGCGCGGCGCGGCTACGACAGCATAAGAACGCTCATCATCGGCGGCGGTCCCGACCAAAAACGCCTCGAAGACCTCGCGCAGACCCTCAGCGGCAAAACAACCTTCGTCGGCTACCTCGACTACCCCCAAATGGCCGCCTACCTCACCCACTCCGACGTCCTCGTAAACTCGCTCGTCAAAAAGGCGCCGCAGTCCATCGTCAACAAAATCGCGGACTACGTAGCCGCCGGCAAACCGATGATAAACACCGGCGAAAGCCCCGAACTCAAGGCATTGGTCAACCGCGAAAACATCGGTATAAATTGTAATGCGGAGGAGGTCGGCACGCTTACCAGCGCGATACTCTCCCTTTTCACCGACCCCGATACCCGAGAGAAGATGGGAGGCAACGCCCGCCGCCTCGCCACACAACATTTCGACCGCGCCACCTCCTACCAACAAATCATCGCCCTCATCACCCGCCACCTCCCCCTCCCCTAACCCCCTCTCACATCCGGCAATGACGGAATGAAGTAGCAGTAAATGGTGGTAGACTGAAAAACTACAGTCTTTAGTCGTTTTTTGGGAAGTAGGGGATTCTGATGGGATTGTACAAGGCTCGTAATCAAAAACACTCTGCGAAATATCTAAAATCACAA
>JAIRTN010000006.1 GCA_031254905.1 Coriobacteriales bacterium | reverse complement strand
CTAGGTCGGGTACGTTTCTCAGATTCAGGTTTGCGCGCCGCGCGCAGTTGTTGGCGCGCCTTACGGAAAGAAGAAAGAGGAAACAGATGAATGACGAGGAAGAAATACCAAACAGGGTCTTTGTGGAGCGATTCACGGAGAAGAACGGCAAGGGTGGGGAATCCGGGCCGGGAAACGGCTCGAAGCGCCGCCCCCGGCGATGGATTGTTGTGCTGTGTGTCGTGGGCGTACTCATTGTGGGGCTTGGGATAGGGGCCTTTGTCTGGCATGAGCATCCGAGTTTTTGCGGGACCATTTGTCATGTGCCTATGGCTTCATACGTGGAGGGCTACAATTCCGGCGACACGGCGCTGGGTGTGACGGCCCACCAGAGGGCCGGGAAGGACTGCCTTGACTGCCACGAGCCGAGCATCGACCAGCAGTTGCAGGAGGGCCTGCATTGGGTTGCGGGCGATTACACCTATGACGAAAAGAGCCGCCAGCTTCCCTCGCAGAGCGCGAGCATGGCTACCGCGCAAAGCTGTCTTAAGAGCGGCTGTCATGTCGTGGAGACACTGGAGCAGTTGGAGCAGACGACCGCCACGATGCCGCGGAATGTGCATGATTTTAGCGTGCATGGCGTGACGGACTGCGGTAGCTGCCATCAGATGCACGAGCAGTCCACCATTGTTTGTTCCGAGTGCCACCGCGAGGCGACCGAGCAGGTGCCCGAGGGCTGGACCTTTATACCGTATGGGTCTTGAGCGGGCTTGGTTATGTATCGCACGCCATTCAGCTAGAGTAGAGATAGGAGTTTTTATATGACAACTACAGAGGACACTATAGAGGAGACTACGGGGGAGAATAGCATATCCCGCCGTTCGTTTGCGGGGCTCATCTTGGGCGCTGGCGCGACGGTCGCGCTGGGCGCTCTTGCGGGCTGCAGCCCCAAATCCCTCGCCGAGGCGAAGGAAGTACCAACCGTCGTTGGCGACTACGACTTGGTCATCGTCGGCTCCGGCGGGGCCGGCATGGCCGCTGGCGTGAGCGCGCATGACAGCGGCGCGCGCGTGGCCATTCTCGAGAAGATGCCGGTGGCGGGCGGCAATACCTGCTTTGCCGAGGGCGGCATGAACGTCTGTAACACCAAGTACCAAGCCGCGGAGGGCATCGAGGACAGCGTCGAACTTTTTGTGGCGGACACGTACAAGGGCGGCCGCAACCGAGGCGACAAAGACCTCATCACCTACATGTGCGCGCACTCCAACGAGGCGCTTGAGTGGCTGGGCGAGAAGGGCATCGTCCTGTCGAGGCTCGGGCGCTCCGGCGGCGCGAGCGTCCCGCGCATCCATCGTCCGGAATCCGGCGAGGCGGTTGGCAAATATATAGTAAGAGGGATGACAGCACAGTGTGCCCAGCGCGGTATCGCCCCAATCTGCAATACCAACGTCCAAGAGATACTCTTTGAGGGCGGGCGGGTCAACGGCGTGCGCGCCTTAGACCCCGAGGGCAATAACGTCGTCTACCGCGCGAAGGCCGTCATCATCGCCTCGGGCGGTTTTGGGGCAAATCATCCCATGCTTGCCCAGTACCGTCCTGAGTTGCTGGAGGCGGTTACGACCAATCAACCCGGCTCGCAGGGCGACGGCATCCGTATGGCGAGCGCGATAGGCGCCGACCTTGTCGATATAGACCAGATACAGGTTCATCCGACCGTCGAGCAGGGGACGGCAACCCTTCTTTCCGAGGGTATCCGCGGCGACGGAGCCATCTTGGTCAACACAAACGGCCTGCGCTTTACTAACGAGTTGCTCACGCGCGACGTGGTTTCCGCCATCGAGTGGGAGCAGCCGGGACGTGGCTCGTGGGCTGTCTTCGACCAAAAGGTCTATGATGCCAACACCTCAATTAAGGAGAAGTTCGTCAAGCGCAATATCATCCAAACGGCCGATACGCTTGAACTTCTCGCTGACAGGATGGGCCTTGCGGGTAGCGCCAAGGAGAGTTTTCTTGCCACGGTGCACTCCTACAATGAAGACATTGCCGCGGGCGAACCGGATGAATTTGGTCGCAGCGCGAGCCTTGAGCCGATAGAGGATGCGCCTTACTACGCCGTGGCCGTCGCGCCGGGAATCCATCACTGCATGGGCGGCATACGCATCAACGCCGACGCCCAAGTGCTTGACGTCGCGGGCGAGCCTCTCGCCGGGCTGTTTGCGGCCGGCGAGGTTACGGGCGGCGTCCATGGTGGCAACCGCATAGGCGGCAATGCCATCTGCGACATCCACGTCTATGGGCTTCGGGCTGGGCGCTCGGCTCTCTCCTACATCGGCCTCGCCTAAAGGCGCGTTTAAGGCGGCCTAGGTGCCCGAGGCATCCAAGCGGCCAACCCGGCCTGTTCTTCACGTACCTCGCCCCATACCCCGGGCAAATCACAGAGCCGGTTGCTCATTTGAGCAGCCGGCTCCACCCTGCGCCTTTCTGTCCGCCCACCCCATCCGTGTGTCATGGGGACGTATCTCCTGACACACTTTCCGCCCCAACGCGCCCCAACGCGCCCCCATGCGTCCGCGCAAGCCGCCCACCCCCGCACACCCGCCCCCCACGTGCATCCGCCCCACCCCTGTGATAGGATTAGCTTGGGATGGGAAAAACGGGGTGCAATTTGACCCTGCAAGCTCCGTCCCGAAAGGAACATCGGTGTTAGCCAAGTCTCAGACGAGACAATTCTCCCTGCCCCGTCTTTCTCTAAGTTTCTGTGGCCTCATCGCCGTGCGCGTCTGGCTCCAATGCTGCCTGTATAACCGCTACCTTTCAACAGATTTCGATTTGCTCACCATCGTGGGCAACGGTTCGCGCGTCATCTGGATAGCCTTCCTCCTCGCGCTGGGTGCATGCCGCCTCGTCCCCAAAGAGCACCGGCGCCTGCTCACCGGCCTTTCCATCCTCTGCATGACGGCCGCGCCCATCCTCTACCTCCTCCAAAGCCAAATGCCCAGCCTCCCCCTCGCGCTCCCGGCGGCAGTCCTCGCCGGCGTGGGCATCGCGTGGGGCGGCGGCATGTGGATACGCCTCTTTGCGCGCCTCGGTCCCGTCGAAGCCCTCCTCTGCACCTTCCTCTGCCTTGCCGCAAGTTCCTTCATCGGCTTCTTCGTCGGCATTCTGCCAAGTTCCGTCGCGTGGACCCTCTGCATCTTTTTACCGGCGTTTTCGCTGGTCATGTACTGGCAGGCCGCTCATTTTATCGATAATGGGGGAGGAGAACGGGCCCCATCCGCACAGGCATCTCCCGCATCTCCCGCACCTCCCACGCCTCCCGCCCCCACACAAGCCGCCTCCCCAAGAGCCCTCACCCGCCTCGCCCTCGGCCTCGCGCTGCTCAGCTTCGTCCTCGGCCTTGCTCGCGGCTTCCCGCACGGCGGCGCCATCGCGCTTCCGCTCGGCCTGCAATTCGCGCATCAGTTCGGCGTCGCGCTCTGCTCACTTTTCATCCTCTGGCTCGTCCTCATCCGCAAACGACCGCTACGCCTCGCAAACCTCTGGCACCTCCAAATAGGCCTCATGCTCGTCGGTGTCATCGCCGTCACCACGATGCTCGATGTCCCGCGCTGCCTCGGCGCAACCCTCATCACCATCGCCAACACCCTCATGGTCGGCATCCTGTGGTATTGCAGCTACGACGTGGCGCGCAGCCTCTCGCGTCCACCCACCGTCGTCCTCGCCGTCGTCTGGCTCATCCACCTCGTCCCGCGCGAGGTGGCCCGCCTCCTCCTCGGCACGCTCGACCTCACAAGCGCACACATCACCCTCCTCATTGCCGGCATGATATGCCTCATCGCGCTCGCCCTCATCTTCGTCCTGCGCGACTACGGGGCCCAAAACCACCCCCTGTTTGCCGAGTTAAATGCTGCAATTAGTAAGAGGGATACTGCCCCCGGCGCAGAGGAGACCCCCGCGCGCATGACGCTCGAGGAGCGCCGCCGCGTGATTACACGCCGTTACAGCCTCACCGAGCGCGAGGCGGACACTCTGTTCCTCACCGCGCAGGGCTACAGCCGCGGACACATCAGCAGGGAGTTATGCATATCCCTCAACACGACTAAGGGCTATCTGCGCACCGCCTATCAAAAACTCGGCATCCATTCGCGCCAAGAACTTTTTGAGATTCTCGATGAGTGCGACGCGCTCCCTATACCTTGATGGGGATACGGCGGGTGAGCAGGACGATAACAAGCGCGAGCGCAAGGCAGGCGAGCAGGGAGAACGGGGAGAACAGGAACAGCAGGGAGACAAGCGCACCTTCCGAGATGGAGTTGAGGACGCTCGTTTCGCCGAGTACAAAACTCCATGAGGGCGTGAAGGCAAGAAGGGAGAAGAACAGGCCAACGCCAAGTGCGGTTGTGAGCAGGGCGCCTATAATGCGGCGGTACTGGTAGCCGATAACGATGAGCCAGCCGATGAGATAGAAGAACCACCCATGCAGGAATGCCTGTATGCTCCACAAAAAGTTGGCGGGTTCCGCAAACACCAAGGCCACAAGTTCGCTGACGAGGGTGAGTCCGAAGGCCAGCAGAGCGCTGACGAGCAAAAGCGCGCAGGCATTTTGCCGCCTTGTCAGCCCAAAACTCAGCGCGGTCTCGAGGTAGCTTGGCATGACGATGCCCGTGACGAGCAGGTAGATGCTGCTTGCGGAGGCGACTGTCTCCGAGAGCCGTATCGGTGAGGCTGTGTCGCGGCCAAACAAGTCGAAGACGTCGATAACGATAAGAGGGTATAACACCGCCATCACGAGCGCATATATCCCTAAAAACCAAAGGGTGGCCACCCCCATCGAGCGCATATAGTACACACAGGCCTTACGGGTATTAGTTCTCATAGGTCTCACCTTCTTTAAGCGTCAGGCTGACGAACAGATCCTGCAGGGTCTTGCCCTGCGTGCGCAGCGTGTCAGCGTCGTCGTGTGCCAGCACCCGGCCGGCGTCGATGATGGCGGCCTCGCTGAACAGGCGTTCCATCTCGGCGATGTAGTGTGTCGAGAACAAAATGGTGCGTGGGTGTTTGAGGTAGTCACTCAAAAGTTCGTCGATAAACACCCTACGATAGACGGCATCCATGCCCAGATAGGCCTCATCGAAGATGGTCAGCGGCGCGCGCGACGCCAAGCCGATGGTGCAGCGCAGGGCGGCCGCCTGTCCTTGGCTCATCTTCGAGGCGGTCTTCTTGAGTGG
>JAIRTN010000171.1 GCA_031254905.1 Coriobacteriales bacterium | reverse complement strand
TGCGACGCAACGGCTCCGGCAGCGGGCTGCTGCGCGGGTTGCGACACGACGGCTCCGGCAGCGGGCTGCTGCGCGGGCTCAACATTCCGACGGTCGCCTCCGCTGCGACGCTCACCGCTGCCGCGCCGGTCAACCTTTCTTCTGCGCTCATCGCGTTCGCGAAGGTCGGGAATCTGCTCGCCGTCACGCTCAAAGGTTCTCTTTTCGCGCTCCTCCGCCAACTTCTTCTCCAACTCGCGGTCGCGCACCCATTTGCGTATTACTTGGTCCATGCGCTGGATGTCAATCGGCTTGGAGAGGAAGGCTTGGAAGCCTTTGCCGAGGAATAGTTCCTCGTTGCCCGCGATGGCGTTTGCGGTCAGAGCGATGATGGGTATGCTCTTGGCGTAGTCGCTGCCTATTTCCTCGCGGATGATGCGCGTTGCCTCGATTCCGTCCATTCCCGGCATCATGTGGTCCATGAAAATTGCGTTGTAGCGCACTTCTCCGTGTTGAATCAGTTCGATTGCTTCCTCGCCGCTCGTTACGCAGTCGATTTGCATGTGGTAGGGCTGCATCATGCCGCGCGCGACATCGAGGTTTACCGGCACGTCGTCGACAATCAGCACGTGTGCGTAGGGCAGTTGGATGCGAATGAGCTTCTCCGAGCGCATGCGCTTCTCGTCAAAGTACTGGAATTTTTTGAGGTTCTTGGCGACATCCTCGCCGATGGGCACATCGCTGACATAGCCTTGCCGCAGTCGCACGCTAAAGGTCGTGCCCACACCGTAGGTGCTCTCCACATCGATGGTGCCGTCCATCATTTGGACAAGGTTCTTCGTGATGGCAAGGCCCAAACCCGTACCCTCGACGGCCTGATTGTTCTTCACATCGACTTGGCTGTAGTCCATGAACAGCTTCTCGATGTCTTCGGGCTTAATGCCGATGCCAGAATCGGTAATTTTGGAGACAAGCCACACGCTCTCGCCATCGCGCTCGTTGGTAATGCTCCAACTCACCCTCCCCTTCCTTGTGTACTTAAAGGCGTTCGACAGCAGGTTGTTAAACACCTGCTTGATACGCAGCTCATCGCCATAAAGCGTGCTGAACAAGTCGCCGTCTATCTCGAGGTCGAAGATGATGGGTTTTTCGCCTATGCGCATGATATTGAGATTAACCGTGTCGTTGATGAAACTCGGCACATCGTAATCCGCCGGCACAACCTCAAACCTGCCCGCCTCTATCTTGGAGAGGTCGAGTATGTCGTTGACGAGGCCCAACAGCGTCACGCCGGAGTTGTAGACCTTTGCGGTGTTCGCAGCGGCGTCACCCGAAAGCTCGCCCGAGCTAAGACTGAGTTCGGAAAAACCGATGATGGCGTTGAGCGGGGTGCGCATTTCGTGGCTCATATTCGCGAGGAAGTTGCTCTTTGTGGCCGCGGCGCTCTGGGCGACGTCGTTGAGTTCCTCCAAAAGCCTGTTCTCACGGTTAAGCCGCACAAGAATGCTCAGCATGAGGGCAATGATGAGGACGGTGCCGATAATAAGCATTACCAACAGGGGATTCATCACCTTCGTATACTGCTCATCGGAGACATCGCAGCCGACGATTGCCATAAACTCGCCCGTATCCCTATTAAAAACGGGGTAGTAGGCCGAGAGCAGGGTGCCCCATTCCGTTGTAACCCAGTCGCCAACAACGGGCGCCTGCGTTTCGTATGCCTTTATGCGTGTTGGGGTAAGAGGGTTGCGCAGACCTGCCGTCGCGTAGTGGTCCGTGTTAGGAATCGTGTTGGCAAACAGATGCTCCATCTCGGTGTCCGAAACGCGTCTTTCCACGTAGAGGAAGGCGATGTTTTCGGGGTTTTCCCAGCGCGTTTCCTCCACAACCGCCTGCATCGTCTTGTAGTAGTCGGTGTTGATATCGAGCGTATCCAAGAATTGTTGGAAGGATTCCGGGTCCTGCTCAAGCATCACCGCGATTGACGACGCGATGCCCAAACACTTGTTGGCCATCTGCTCTTTCAGTTGACGCGCGGTTGAAACGTAGACGAGCGTAACAAACATGACGACAGCGCATGCCATCAGGATGCACAGGAGCATATAGATAAGCCCCGCATGCTTTGTTCCCTTAAGCGAGAGTTTTCCTTGAGCCATGGAAGATTCCCCCTTACAAAAATCAACCTTTCGCGGAGTGCCTGAGAGTTCGATTCCTTGCCTTGATACGACACTCTCCCGCTCTTGCAGCTATAATAACTGTTTTTGCAAAGCACTTGATAGGGCAGTTGTTGCCATTTATCCGGGCGAAGCGCATTTTAGGCCGTCTTGCACGCCTTGGTCCAGTAGCCCTGCTCTGCAAAGCGCGCGGCAACGCGCGCGGCGGCCTCTGCGTTTTCGCATACCCCAAAGACCACAGAGCCGCTACCAGCAAGAAGGGCCGCACACACTCCCCATTCTTCCATTATTTCTGAGATGAGAGCCCCCAGTGTTGGCATGAGAGAGCAGGCGGCCGGATAGAGATTGTTTTCGAGGGCGGCAGCAAGGTGTTTGGGAGAAGCGCCGGGTGCCTCCAGCAAAGAAACGAGATGCTCCGCACGGGGCACGGGCTGGGGATTTGCGTCGAAGGCGCGGTAGGCCTCGCCGGTCGCAACGCCGCCCGGGGGCTTTACCAACACGATGTCAAGTGCTGGCATGGGTAGGCGGCGCACAAGTTTTTCGCCGCTACCCTCCATCAGGGCACAGCCTCCATGCAGGAAAAACGCAACGTCGGCGCCCAGTTTTTGCGCCGCGGTGGCAAGCAGCGGGTCGCTGAGGGGCATCCCCCAGAGCCCGGCGATAAAACGCAGGGTAGCGGCGGCATCGGTCGAGCCACCGGCGAGCCCCCCTTGGTGCGGGATGTGCTTTTCGATGTGGATGTGGAGTTGCCCTTCGAGGCGGCGTGCGCTTAGGCGCTCCATTGTTTCAACCGCCACGTAGACGATGTTGTCTTCCGGAGCAATCTCGGGCAACTCAACGCCGGAGGTGCCGGACATTTTGAGCGTAAGCGCGCGCGGCTGGCTGTCGTCGAAACTGAAGGTCAGCACATCCGCCAAATCGATGGTGACAAAGACGGTGGTGAGAAGGTGTTTGCCCCCGACGACCTCCGACTGCACGGCGAGCAGAAGGTTGAGTTTTGCGGGCGCCCGCAGCGTGGTGGAAATCATGGAGTGGCCCCCTTCTCGCTCGCGTTGCCTTCGCTCGCAGGGCCAGCGACCTCGCTCTCGCTCCCCCGTCCGCCGTCGCCTCCTCGCCTGCCGTCGTCTCCTCGCCTGCCGCCCCTCAACTGAGCAAAAAACTCGCTGAGCAGCGCGGAACATTCCTGCTCGCAGATGCCCGCACTCACCTCAAAGCGGTGATTGAGGCGCTCGTCGCGGTGTATCTCATACAGGGTGCCAAGCGCGCCGCCCTTGGGGTCGAAGGCGCCAAAGACGCAGCGGTCCACGCGGGAAAGCTGCATGAGGCCGGCGCACATAAGGCAGGGCTCAAGCGTCACGTAGACTGTACAGCCCGTCAAACGCCAGCGCCCAAGCCGCCGCGAGGCTTCAACAAGAGCGGTAAACTCCGCGTGCGCCGAGGGGTCAGTGTCGATTTCGCGCCGATTATAACCGGTGGCAACAACCTCATTTTCGCAGACGACCACCGCGCCAATAGGAACCTCCCCGATGGACGCGGCAACGCGCGCCTGCTCAATGGCAAGCCGCATAAACATCGCATCTGACACATCGCCGCACTCCGACGGCAAATCATGTTCAATCATGCCTCCATTGTAGGGCAAAGCGCAGACGTGGCAAAGCACAGGCGCGCAAGATGGTATAATCATTGCTCGCCGCGGAGGGATGGCAGAGCGGTTGAATGCGGCGGTCTTGAAAACCGTTGTGCGGCTAACCCCCGCACCCGGGGTTCGAATCCCCGTCCCTCCGCCACAATACAGTCTTGAGAGCCGTTAGGTTCTCAAGACTGTATTGCTTGTTAGAAGACGGGGATTCGAACTTACCTCTTACTCATAATTCGCTTCTGCTAACCCACTTTTGCGTAAAGATATAAGAACATACGCGCTATAGCCAGCAACGCATCGAGCGTCATGGATAAGGATAGCGCGGCACGCGTGGAGGTATCATCTGGATGTAGGCGGGAGCGCCTCTTCTCAAAACAGCCCAGCCTCTAGCAGACCGCATGTAACCTACCGCGCATATGTCCGAAGCCTCGAAAGAAAAGTGGTGTTATACTTTCGCCGAGGAATTCATTACGCGCGAGAGGAAAGGGACAGGAAAGGATGACGGAACGGTCAAACGAGCCGCAACAGAAGAACAGCACACAAGCGAGCAGGTCGTCGCTTTTCGGGGACAACAACCACCAACTCCCTACCGGCTTGAAAAGGGAGCAACGATTTGAATCGCTTTCTAAAACCGCTCAAAATATCTTATTGGCAGCCTGGGAAATTGTTGTTGAAGAAGGTTTCGCGGCTTTGAGTTTTGCGCGAATAGCCGAGTTGTCCGGCGAAAGCCGTGGCAGCATCACGTATCATTTCGGGAACAAGGAAGGTTTGATTCTTGCCCTGCTGGATGCTTATACCCATGACACCACCATTGGTATTGTCGAAGCCACCATGCGTCTGCCTTTGGGCAGGGATCGCGTTGAGATCCTATTCACGCATCTCTCCAACATTGCCGTTGACCGCCGATACGTTCTTGGCTTCTACGAACTGTTCCCAATGACTCTCCGCAATCCTGAAATGCTGAAATCAATGAGTGACCTTTATGACTGGTACCGGCGTGCCAACCTGTTTGCCTTGTACGATAAAGAAGACGCGTTT
>JAIRTN010000054.1 GCA_031254905.1 Coriobacteriales bacterium | reverse complement strand
CCAACAACTGCTTTAATAGTAGAGAACACGTTATTCAGCCGGATACGGTCAACATCAGAAAGGTTTGGTGATTACGGGGTGAATAGCAAATTAAAGCGACGGCTTGTTGTAGTGACGGGTGTCATCGTTATAGTGATAGTTTCCGTCCTCGCCGTCGTTGCCGCGTCGACTGCCTCCAAGACCATCTCCGTTGCCCAAGCGGCAAGCGGCGAGTTTGTTGGCACGAAGGTTCAGGTCACGGGCAAAGTGGTGGACAACTCCTATTCCCTCGAAGGAAACGTGCTGAGTTTTTCCATCTATGAGGATGAAGAAGCGACGGACGGCGGGGGAGAGGCATCACCCTCAACCGCTTCCGGTGGCGCGCGGCCTCAAATCAAAGTTATCTATGACCAAGGGGTTTCCGCAACCTTTGGGAACCAAGTCACGGCCATCTGCACGGGCACCATCGACGCTGCCGGTGTTCTTGTGTGCAGTAAACTCGTGACGAAGTGTCCCTCAAAATACGAGAGTTCCGTGGATGCCTTCGACATCGCGCAGATGTTGTCCTACGGTGAGAGTATTGTCGGCAAGCCTGTAAAGGTGACAGGGACGATACAAGCAGGAACCCTCGCGTCCTCACTTGGCTCAGGACCGCGCTTCGTTTTGACAAACGGGGCCGCGGGCGACGAGGTGCCGGTTTTCTTTGACGGCGGCTTGGCCGAAGATGTCACGTGGGAAGGTAGTGAGGTCGTTTTGACCGGTTCCATCGATTCAGGGGGACGTTTTGAGGCGACTGTGGTCGCGCTGAAAGGATAACTACATGGCAATAGCAGGTATTATCTCGTTGATGGTGGCTTTTGTCGCCATCGTTATCTCCGTTGGCGCCTTCCTCATCGAGAAAATCATCAGAGGTTCGGCGAAAACCGTCAACAAGAAGTCGAAGGAGCAGCATGACTTGCTCGTGGGACGCATCAGTCTTGTCGGTTATATCGGGGTTTTGATTACCGCGCTCGCCCTCACCTTTGGCTGTGCCCTGCTCGTCTATTGCTTTGTGGCACCCGACTTCACGCTTGAGTACGTCATACGTCAACACAGCGATTCCAGCAGCCCGATTGCGCTTCTCTATCGCGTGGCGGGGCTTTGGGGAGGACGGGCCGGTTCGCTTCTGCTCTGGGCGTGGCTGATTGCCCTTTTTTCAGGCATCATTGCGCTCAAGAACCTGAGACAGCGCGACGCGATAGACAGCATGGCGCTGCTCGTCATGCAGATTGTCACCTTCGCCTTCGTCGTCGTCTTGCTGTTTTCCGAGAGCAATATGCCCTTCGTAGCCAGCGACCCCCGCTATCTCATCTCGCCAAGCCAACTCAAAAGTTTTGAGCAACTGATGCAGGAGGCGGCGGCTGCCGGGACGGGGGCCCTGCAACCTTCCATGGTTTTGGGCATGAATGTCCTGCTTGAGCACTGGGCGATGGCGATTCATCCGCCCACCCTCTTTATCGGCTATGCCGGGCTTACCGTTCCCTTTGCCTACGCGATTGCCGCCCTCATCGTCAACGATTCCTCAAAGAAGTGGGTTGAGCGCTCCCAGCGCTACGCCCTGCTCTCTTGGGTTCTCTTGGGCATCGGCATCGGGCTTGGGGCGATATGGGCCTATGTAGTACTTGGCTGGGGAGGCTACTGGGGCTGGGACCCCGTTGAAAACGCAAGTCTGCTGTCGTGGCTGCTGGCCGTGGCCCTCGTGCATAGCTTTACCGTCTATCGCCAGAGGGGCGGCTTCAAGCGTTGGTCCGTGATGTGCGCCTGTCTTGCCTTTGCCTTCGTCATCGTTGGCACCTTCATCACGCGCTCCGGCATCGTGCAGTCGGTCCACGCCTTTGAGGGCGACCCTGTTTCGCTGTTTCTGTTCCTCGGGCTCATCGTCCTCTCGGTACTCGTGGGTGTCATCGGCCTTCTTATCAGAGGTAAGAATTTCGGCTCGCAGGAGGGCGGTGACGAGTTGGGCGAATCGCTTGCCACGCGCGACGTTGCCTATTACTTCAACAACCTTGTCCTCGTGCTGAGCGCGCTGCTTGTTCTTTACCTCACGCTCTCCTCGGCCTTCCCCTCGTGGATGCCCTATGGCGGAATGTCGCTTTCCGCGTCCACCTATCACGCCATCGCGCGACCCTTGGGAATCCTATACTGCCTCCTCATGGCTGTCTGTCCTCTGCTCTCGTGGGCAAAGACGGACGGGAAGCTGTTCTGGAAGCGCATACGCATTCCCGCCCTTTGTTCGCTGTTCATCTTCGCGCTGCTTCTTGTCTACTTTATCGTCTATCTCATGCCAAGCTATAATGCTATGATAGCCGCTGGCGGCTCACAGGCAACTACAATGCTTGAGGGCGGCCCGAGTTTCTACTACTTCTTCCTCACGCTCGCGGGCTTTTTCGTGGCCTCGCTTCTGCTGATGAACTCGCTGTTCATGCTTGGGCGCATCATCGGCGGTCAGGCGAAGGCAAAGCGCATAAATCCCGTCGTCGCCTGTTTTTCCGCCATGGTCAACCAGCCCTCGCGCTTCGGCGGTTTTCTCGCGCATTTCTCCATGGCCATCATCCTCGTGGGGCTTATCGGGTCCTCCATGTACGTCACCTCGTTTTCCGGCTATCTGCCCTACGATGAGGAGACCGACACGGCTGGCGGGGACTTCATTGTGCAGAACTACCGTCTCGTCTACGACAAGAACAGCGTCGAGCCGCAGGAAAACGGCAGCGACATCATCTACAGTGTCACCTTCGACGTGTATAAGGGCGACCAGTACCGCGGCAAAGTCTCGCCGGGCATCTTCTTTGTTCAGACAAACCAGCAGCGCAAGCCGCTGGCAGGGGTTATGAGTTCGCCGCTTGAGGACCTCTTTATCGTCTACAACGGAATGAGCAGCATGGGCGGCTTCTCACTGAGCGTCTTTATCAACCCTCTCATCTCGTTTGTCTGGGTCGGTTTTGGGCTTTTGATGGTGGGAACGATTATCTCGACAGTTGGGCGACGTGGCCCGCGCGCAAAAGTTAAGGCGTCGTCTGCCGCCTCGGCATCAGACGACGATGTGCCCTTGCCAGTGGCCGCGTGGCCAGAAGAAGGGGCGGAGGAAGACCGTCAGTGACGCCCGGGGCGAAGGAGGAACAGCACAACGCCGCCGTTGCGAACCCCGCCGCGGATGTCGCCGCGGATGTTGTCGCGGATGTCGCCGTAGCCGCGTCCGCAGTCGCGTCCGCAGCCTCCGCGGAGGTTCCCGCCATCGAACTTTGCGCGCTTTCGAAGGTATTCGGGTCGCGCAAGGCCCTCGACGACGTATCCTTCACGCTCCCGCAGGGCGCCTTCCTCTCCATCTTCGGGCCCAACGGCGCCGGCAAAACCACATTGCTGCGCATCATATCGACGCTCGCGCATCCCACGTCGGGCACCGCCCGCCTCCTTGGTCTGAGCCTCAAAGAAAACTCCGATGATATTAGGGAGCGTATCGGGCTTGTCTCGCATCGCTCCCTGCTCTACCTCGACCTCACGGCCGAGGAAAACCTGCACTTTGCCGCCCGCCTCTACGGCGTCGCAAACCCGGCCCAGCGCGTTTCGCAGATGCTTGCCACCGTTGAACTCACGGCGCGCCGCCACGACCCGGTGCGCTCCTTCTCACGCGGCATGACGCAGCGCCTCTCTATCGCCCGTGCCCTCATTCACGACCCGCAACTCGTCTTGCTCGACGAGCCCTACTCCGGCCTCGACCCCCACGCCGCCGACATCCTCGACGGTCTGCTCGCCAGTGTGCGCGAAGGCCGTAGCTTTGTCATGGTAAGCCACGACCTGCACAAAGGCTTCGAATTGGGCACCCACGTACTCATGCTCGCGCGCGGCCGCAAGGAACTCTTTGCCCGCAGCGCCGACCTCGATTTCGACAGCTTTGCCACGCGCTACCGCGAACTCGTCGGGATGGGGGTGGCCTGATGTCCCCCAAACCCGCGTCCTCATCCCCGTATTCCGCCCCCGCGAAGCCCTCCGCCCCCGCAAAGCCCAGCGCCCCCGCACCCCCCAAACCCCCAAGCGCTTCCACCCGCCCCTCCGCCTTCGCGCAGTACCGTACGCTGCTCGCCAAAGACCTCCGCCGCGAGTTTCGCACCCGCGAGATGCTCACCTCCATGGGCATCTACTCCCTGCTCGTCCTCGTCATCTTCGGCGCGGCCCTCGCGCAAACGGCGCGCAGCTTCGACATCCTCCAAATGAGCGGCGGCCTCATCTGGGCGCTCATCGTATTCACCTCGCTCCTCGGTCTCAACCGCTCCTTCTCCCACGAAAAAGAGGAAAGCTCGCTGGAAGGCATCCTCCTCGCCCCCCTCGACCGCTCCGTCATCTTCCTCGCAAAAGCCAGCTCCAACCTGCTCTTTCTCGCGGCGGTAGAACTCATCACCCTGCCGCTGTTCTACTTCTTCTTCCTCACTGGCTCCCAACCCTCGGCCACCTTCTGGCTCACCCTCGGCCCGCTCGCCGTCGGCACCATCGGCATCGTCGGCGTCGGCACCCTGCTCGCGACCATCACGATGAACACGCGCGGCAAAGACGTGCTACTGGCGGTGCTTTTCATCCCGCTCATCTATCCCTTGCTCTACGCCTGCACCTCCGCGACCACCGTCGCGATTCTCGATTCTGCTATGATAGTCGAGACTTACTTTCCGGCACTGGCCTTGGCAATCGGATATGATGTCATCATGGTGCTGGTGTCGTGGCTGCTTTACGATTTTGTTGTCAGCGCCTAGGTGCGCGCCTGAGTTTGGAGGAAACGACGATGATGGAGGATACCGCAAACCATGCCCAATAAAACGATTCCCTCTACGAATGGGAAAAATTCAGTAAAAATGGGGATAAGGTCGAGCCTTCTTGACACGCTGGCCGTCCCGCTTCTCGTGTTCGGCGCGCTGCTCACAACCGTGGCCTTTATCCTCAGTTTCACCACGGCCCCGCTCGTGTTCGGCGCGGCGGTGGACGAGCCCGTCCTCATAGGGGACCAGATGGTGACAAACAAGCTCCTTCTCTCGCAGAAAATCTTCTACTTCCACATGCCGGTGGCGGTCGTAAGCCTTGCGACGCTGGCCTTTACGGCCATATTCGGTGCCCTGTTCCTCGTAAAGCGCGACAAGCGCTTTGACCTCTGCGCGAAGGTCGCGACCGAAATCTCGCTCGTTTTCATCCTCATGACCATGGTTTCTGGCGAGTTGTGGGAGCGCTATGAGTGGGGCGTCTGGTGGACGTGGGAGCCGCGGCTGACCACGTATTTTATACTGATGCTGCTCGTCATCGGCTACTTTGTCTTGCGCAACGCCATCGACGACCCGGAGCGTCGCGCGGCCTTTGCCTCGGTTTTTGGCATCATCGCCTTCATCGACGTACCCATCTGTCTGCTGATTACCCGCTTGGTGCCAACGAGCGTACACCCGGTCATCTTCAGGACGGATTCGGGCCTGCCCCCACCAATGCTGGTGCCCCTGCTTTTGTCGATGGTGGGCATGTTCTGCATCGCGTTTGGACTGTACCGCTTCCGCCTCCGCGAACAGCGGCTGCGTGAACAACTGGAACTCTTAAAAGAAGGTTTGGAGGATTAGCATGGACCCTGTTCTTGCGGAAATCTATAGTACGGTACTGACGGCCGCCCCCTATGTCATCGGCGCCTATGCCCTCATGTGGCTCGTGCTTTTGGCCTACGTCCTCGTTGTCACCTTTGGGCTGAAGCGCACCGAGCGCCAGATGGCGGCCTTGGCCGAGGAGTTAGCCGCGCGGAAAGCGGGAGGGCGTTAAGCAACATACCGTAGCGTCCGCCTCCCCATTTATTACAACCAAAAAATCATGGTGAGAAGCAGCGCGCAGCAGCAGGCGGTGGCGCAGGCGTCCCGCATGCCCAGTTTGAGGATGTGGTAGTGCGTCCGCTCGCTGCCGCCGTGGTAACAGCGGCTTTCCATGGCGAGCGCGAGTTCCTCGGCGCGGCGAAATGACTGGGCGAACAGCGGGATGAGGCAGGGGAGGAAGGCTTTTGCGCGCGCGATGGGGCCGCCGCGGTCGAATACGGCGCCGCGGGCTTGCTGGGCCTTGCGGATGTGGTCGAAGTCTTCGAGCAGCGTGGGTATGAAGCGCAGCGCGATGGTAATCATCATGGCAATTTCATAGGAGGGCATGCCGAAGCGCTCGAAGGGCCTGAGCATGGAGGCCACCGCGTCGCCGAGTGCGATGAGCGAGGTGGTAAGCGTGAGCAGAACGGCCGTGGTGAACAGCAGGAGGAGGCGCAGCGTCATGAAGCCGGCGCGGTAGAGGCCTCCGTCGGTGATGAGGATGATGCCCCAGCGGACGAGTTGGTTGCCGTCGCTCATGAAAAAGAGGTTGAGTATGAGGGGGAAGATGAGGAGGATGGAGAGCGGGGCGAAGGCCTTTGCGGTGAGGCGCAGCGTGAGGGACGAAAGTGCTATTACGATTAGCAAAAATACGAGGATGGTGAGAAGGCCGACGAAGTTGTCCGCGAGAAAGATGGCGATGGCGATGACGAAAAGCAGCGTTA
>JAIRTN010000035.1 GCA_031254905.1 Coriobacteriales bacterium | reverse complement strand
ACCTCCGCGGAGGCGGAGAAGTACTCAAAAAAGGCAAGGTTTTGCGCCATGATGTCCCTGAATTGCTCAACGCTCAGGCCGGAGCGCTTGAAGCGGGAGATGAATTCCTTGAGGTTTTTCAGCTGCCCGTGCTCGCGCCCATGGACGCCCGCGGAGATATTCTGCGCCAGCGGGTCGCTGAGGGGCAACTCGTGCAGCATGGTGCCCAGCACGCGGGCGGACTGCAGGTCGGTGATGGGCACGGACATTGAGCCGTGCCGGAAAAACTCGGGGTATTCGGAGCGTATCCTCTGCGCAAAACTGTGGAAAGTCGAAACCGTTATCTCGTAGGCATCGCGCCCAATAAACGAAACCAGCCGCCGCGTCATGGCCTCGGCCCCGGCCTCCGTAAAGGTCAGGCAGAGGATGTTGCGCGGGCTGGTGTCGCGACTGCGCAGAATGTTCACCGCCCTGAGCGCCAGAAGCTGGGTCTTGCCGGTGCCCGGCCCAGCGACGACAAGAACCGGCCCGTCGATGGCCTCCACAGCACCACGCTGCTCCGCGTTGAGAGCGTCGAATTCTTCTGCCAAATGGGGAGAAGTGCGGCCCGCCACGTCGCCAACGCCCGCCCTGCTCCCAATATCTTTTCTGCCCTCAGCACCCGTCATCCGATTTCCTCTCTCTACCTTGCCCTCCCTATTATCGCTCATTTGGAAGGCGATGACGAAAGCAGGGCACTCGACACTCCCAAAAAAGGTTGTATACTATGCTTATAAGATTCCATAGGTTCCAAGTTGGCCGAGGCATCGCGGCCGCAGGGGAAAGGAGCATGGCATGGGTTATTTGGCACCGACTGACTATGAGGGCGCGTCCGACGAGGTGCGACGCGAGTACGATTATTGGACGGCGCGGGCGGGGCGCGTGACCAACATGAAACGGCTCATGCTGCGCAATATGCCCACGTACCGGACCTATATGGAGTGGTACACGCTTTACGATTGCCTTGCCGAGTTCATCGACAAGCGCGCGATTGACCTGCTGTGCTACGCGGTATCGACCAACAATCATTGCTTGCTGTGTTCGAGCTATTTTCAGCAGATATTCGTGGACGCGGACGATGACCCCGAGGATTTTGTCCTCGACGAAACCGAGCAACTGCTCTTTGACCTCGGCGCGGCGGTCTCCTCGGACCCCAACGCCGTGCCCGACGACGTGTATGAGCGGCTCAACGCGCGCTTTACTCCCGACGAAATTGTGCTTATCATCGGTTTTGCCGCACAGATGGTGGCCACGAACTACTTCAATATGGTGGCAAAGGTCGATGTGGACGAGGTGCTCGAACCCTATATGACGCCGGAGTTTCTCGCCAAGGTAGGAGCGGAGGCTTAAAAAGCGCCGGCCATCCGGAAGCTGCCGCGAGGCAATCAGGGCGCTTCCCCAAAAAGGAAAGGAAGAATAATGGCGGATAAAAGAGGCATCACTCCCCCGCCGGGGGCCGCCTCCGCGGCACTCGATTTTGCGGGGAAGGTCGTGTTTATCACCGGCGCCGCTGCCGGACAGGGCAGAGAAGTTGCCCTTGAATTTGCGCGGGCGGGAGCGGACGTCGTTGCCCTCGATGTGGGGCAGCGCGTTGAGTACCCCGCCATCCAAATCCACGAAAGCGATGCCTTGCTCTCGCTGAAACAGGAGGTTGAGGCGCTGGGGCGACGCATCGTATTAGGCGTTGCCGACGTACGCGACGATGAGGCCGTAGGGCGCGTGGTGGATGAAGCCATCGCCGCGTTTGGCCGCATCGACATCCTGTTTAACAACGCCGGGGTGCTTGGCTACGCCGAAATCGACAGCATCAGCGACGAGGCGCTCAACGCGACCATCGATATCAACCTCAAGGGGCCCATGATTGTCGCGCGGCGCGTTGTGCCTTATATGAAGGCGGCGCGCAGCGGGGTTATCATCAACAACTCAAGCATCATGGGGCTGCGGGGCGGCGCTCGTCTGTCGCACTACGTTGCCTCGAAATGGGGGTTGACGGGGCTTACCAAGAGTTGGGCCATCGAACTTGCGCCCTTTAACATACGGGTTGTGAGCATCCACCCCACAGGCGTCAACACTCCGATGAACGACAGCCTCGCGGCGATGGAGGGCTCCACCGCCGAGGAGATTGCTGAGCGCAGCGCGGGAAACCTGCTGCCGGTGCCTTGGGTCGAAACCGAGGATGTTGCCGCACTCGTGCTGTGGCTTGCCAGCGATAAGGCGCGCTACGTCACCGGCGCCCAATACGCGCTCGACGCGGGCCTCTTGAGCGGGTAACGCCTGAGAAAAAGAGGGAGGATTGGGAGAGGCGGACTCGGGCGAACCCGTCCGCCTCCCCATTATTGCTTTACCTCGAACCGCCTTAAGGCTTTAGGAAGCCTTGGGAAGCCTAGGCCGAATCGAACCTCCACATCTGAGCAGCGGTGCCGTTAGCGGCGTAAGTCCAGACATTGGTGCCGTTGGCCGTTTGCGCCCCGGCGACGTCGAGGGTAAGCCCCGAACAGGCCGCGTACAGGACATAGGTGTTGGGAGTACTGCCCCGCACGATGGTCCACTTTTGAGCGTTGGTGTTGTTTGACTGGTAGATATGCACGTTGGTGCCGTTGGCCGTACCGGCGGCTGCAACGTCGATGACCTTACGGGCGTTGGGGTTAGTGATAGTATAATAGCCTGTTGCGGCATCGTAGCTGAGCGTGAAGCGCTGAGCAGCCGTGTTGTTGGATTGGTATATCTGGATATTTGCGCCGTTTGCCGTACCGGCAGCCGCCACGTCAAGCACCATGTTGGCCGCAAGCGCGCTGGTAATCTTATAGGTGCCGTTGGAGAGCAGGGGCGTTATGGTGTTGAGCCTGAAGTTTTGGGCAGCCGTGCCGTTGACTTTGTAGAGTTGGAGTTTTGTGCCGTTGGAGGATGCCGCCGCCGGCAAGTCGATTGCGAAAGTCTCGTCGAGAGCGGTGACGATGGTGTAGCTGCCGTCCGCGTTGACGAGCAGCTTCCACTTTTGGGCGTTGGTGCCGTTGGCCGTGTATTGCTGGACGACCGCCCCGTTGAAGGCTTGGGCGTTGGCGACGTCGAGAACCTTGCCCGAGCCGATGTTCCTGATGACGTAGTAGCTGGTGTTCGCGACCCTCTCCAAGCGGAAGCGCTGCGCGAAGGTGGTGTTTGCGTCGTAAATCTGCGCGTGGGCATGGTTTGCTACGGAAGCGCCCGGGATATCAAAGACCCTCGAAGGCGCGAGGACAGGCGATATGGTGAGAAGTGTGTTGTTGGCGAAGCCCGTTGTCGTCCAGTGGGCGAAATAACTTACGTTGGCCGTTACCTTGGTGGAGGCGTTTATCTGCGTGCCACCTGAGGCTGCCGTGTACCATCCGTCGAAGGTATAACCCGAGCGAGTAGGTGTGGGAAGTGTGCCGATGGCGGCGTTATAGGCGACTGTGCGCGTTGTGGGAGAAACGCTACCTCCGTTGGCGTTGAAGGTGACGGTGTAGGAAAATTCGGGTATGGTGAGTTTGGTGACATTGCCAAGGTTGCCCGCCTCATCTTTGCCAACAATATAGAGGTCCCAAGCGCCCGGCGAGGAAAGGTTCGAGATGGTGAACCACTGGGACGAAACGGACATGGGAGTACCCGCGCCTGACGTATTGATGTTTGGAGCAGGGGAGCCCACAGGCACGAGCGCGTAATAGACGCTGCCCGCCTCGTTGCTCGTGAAGTCTACGTCGGCGGTGGTGGCTGAGACACGCGTAAGTATAAAGGCCCGCAGGGTTGGGGGCGTGATGTCGGGCGTGAAGAAGCCAACCTGATACTGGAGTGTTGCCGGTGTACCGTTGGTGGTTTTGATGCCGTTTACCGTAACCGTGTAGGTCCCCTCATAGGAGGACACGTTATCCGG
>JAIRTN010000002.1 GCA_031254905.1 Coriobacteriales bacterium | reverse complement strand
TCGATGTTGTTAAAGGCGGCGCGCATGGCCTCGGTTGCCGCCTTGTCGGCTGCGACCTTATCCCCCCGCCCGTTCCACCGAGCGGCTTCGATGGCGGCGAGTTCGGCCACCTCCAGTATCTGCATGATGCGGGCTATCTGCATGGCTAGCTCCCTTCCCTCGGCTGGAATCTGATTTGTGGTAGACGCTGCTCATCATACCACGGGAAAAGGAGGTTGATGGAGCATAACGAGCCAGCGCTGCCGATCAGGTGAAGAATGGCGCCCGGGCAGGGCGACACGACGGGGCGACCGGCCTGCGGGGAAGCAATATCTGTGGTTTGCGTGTCGATTGTGACCTGCGTCTCTACTGCGGCAACTCTATTCGCGGGTTTGCTCAAGCGCCTCAATCTCTGCACACATATGGTCCAAAAGCGCGTTTACCCATTTTTCGGCACGGTCAGAACCGTAGAAACTGCAACTGAGCGTACAGCAATCATCGTAAGTGGAGGCATTGAGCAGCAAAAAAGGCATGGGCGTAGTCGCGGCGGTTAAATATGCGTTTTTGATAGGCAAATTATCGAAGCAGAGAAGGCTTTGTTCGAGAATTCCGAGATTGGTGAAAACGAGTTGGACCCCTGTGAGGAATCTGGAAAAAATCCGCTTTAAGAAGAAGTAGGGCAAAAACCGAACTGCCAGTTCCCACGTAAGAACGGCTTGCAGAATGCTGTTTGTGGCTTTATGCCGCTGCATTTGCTCGGAAATCTGCTGAAGCGTATCAACCAATGAGTCGTCTGACCCAAAAGAAATATGGCACAAGCAGTTGCTTGAGTAATTGGTTATGCCATAATTCACGCCGGGCGAAATGAACCTCCGTAAGTCTATTGAGGAAGGCACCGTAACCTTTTTTGTGCCAGTATGCACGCAAAATGCTCTTGCGTATAACGCCATCATACTATCGTTTACCGTAGCGCCATGCGCTTTTGCAAAGCTTTTCAGCCTTGCAAAGTCTTCTTTGGCTATTTTTCGTGTTTCCTTGTATGGCTCAGGGTTGCTTTTCCCAAAACTGACATCCGGTTGCTCTTTTTCGATGGGGTCAAATACTTCGCTATATCCAAAGCACAGTAAGCGCATTTTCTCTAGTAATTTTATATCGGTAAAAAGCGCCCTGGTTCCTCGAGGATGAAAGGGATAGGCTGGGACGGGTTTATCGTTTTTCAACACCGTATACAGCTCGCTCAAAAGATAGAGATACTGCTTGAACCCAGCCGCGTCGCAGACCAGATGACTTATAACCGCGCAAAGAGTGTCTCCGTCCGCCCGTCGGACGAGAAAAATCTTTACTTGGGGCTCCCTTGCAAAGTCGATACTTGAGAAGAGAAGATTCGCAATCTGTTTGTCTACGTCATTATCCGCCTCATAAACCCGTACCATATCCTTTCCTGTAAAGCCCTTTTCCACCCAACGCGGCCGATTCGCTGAATCATCAAAACAACATCCTATGAGTGGAATAGTACGCATCGATAAAGTAACGGCCTGCGTAAGTACGTCCGGGTCAAGGCGGCCCTCAAAATCAAGCCTGCAACGTACCAATGGTTCATAGGAGATTTGACAGAGGTTGTACCATATATCAAATGCTTCTGTTTTATATTTCACAGTTGGTTTTCCAAACACTACACGACTTATTTGCACTATTGCTCGTAGCCGGATTAAAACACGCCATATTATTATACCCTGAAAGATTAGCGCGGCGCTAAGACGGGGAGAATGGCGGAGAATGGCGGAGAATGGCGCGGCGTGAGACAGACGAACACTCCCTTCTGTATAATGACTTGAAAACAGAGGGAAGTGCCGATTAATTGTTTGTGCGACAGATTGCGAGTCATTTTGCTCCAGGTGTGTTTCGACGTTTTGTGGGACTAACTGGGCTAATGTCGCAAAGCGGCGGAGCGCTGCTGGAGCAAGCTGGTCGCAAGATGGTGTGCAATCCGGGGGTTCCCGCGAAACCCAAAGGAGCGTAGGCGCCCGAGTTTCGTGAGGTGGAATGAACTAATCGGTGGTTCCATAAAAGGGAAGGTTTGATCGACATGCAGCAAAAGGTCATCCTCAGCGCGGACAGCACCTGCGACCTCGGCGAAGCGCTCAAGACACGCTATGACGTACAGTATTTTCCGCTACACGTCACCATAGACGGCAGAGATTACATCGACAACGTGGATATCACGCCGCCGGAGATATTCGCGATCTACCGCAAGACGGGGCATCTTCCCAAGACATCCGCCGTAAACGTAGGGGAATACCTGGAACATTTTGAACAATGGACGAAGCAGGGTATGAGCGTTGTGCATATCAACCTTGCGGCGTCTCTGTCCTCGGCGCACAAAAACGCATGCGAGGCGGCTGAGCAGGCCGGTAACGTATATGTTGTGGACAGTTGCAGCCTTTCTACCGGTACGGGACTTTTGGTGCTCGCCGCCGCTGAGCGCATCGCCGACGGTATGCCGGCCGAGCAGGTCGCGGCGGAGGTTCAGGCGTTGACGGACAAGGCGCACGCCAGTTTTATCATCGACACGCTGGAGTTCCTCAAGGCGGGCGGGCGCTGTTCGGCCTTGACAGCGCTTTCTGCGAGTCTGCTGAAGGTCAAGCCCTGCATTGAGGTGTCCAATGTCGACGGCTCAATGTCGCCCGGCAAGAAGTACCACGGCAAGCTGGACAAGGTCCTTTTGCAGTATGTGCAGGACAAACTTGATGAATACGGTGATTCTATCGACGACAGGCGCGTCTTTATCACCCACTCTGGTATAGATGGGGAATTGTGCGCGACCGTGCATAATTACCTGACGCAGCATAGCGGGTTTAAGGAGATACACACGACGATTGCCAGCTGTACCATATCGGCCCACTGTGGGCCAAATACCCTCGGCATCCTGTTTATGACACAGTAGTCTCGCTGCGTTGGATAGAGGTCGAGGTGACGTCAGCCGCTTCGCCTTTGTCAGCGCTTTCCGACATGGACGACACAACGGGGACCGTCCCTGTTGTGTTTCTATCGCCCTCCCCTTCGCGTGCTACTTGGAGAGGGCGCGGCTGCCGGGGGCGTAGAGGTCGATGCCTTGTTTGCAGAGAGCGCAGTCCTCGGGGGGCCATGAGGGAGTTTCGAGGCGTAGCAGTGGAAAGTACGGCGTGCTGAAGGCCGGCGTGCCGCCGCGGTCGATGAGGGTGACGACGGCCGCCACCTCCCCGCCTTGCGCGCTGACGAGGTCGCAGACCTCCTTGACCGAGCCGCCGGTGGTGACGACGTCCTCGGCAACGAGCACCTTTGCGCCTGGCGGCACCTCGAAGGCGCGGCGGAAGACCATCGCCCCGTCAACGCGCTCGCTGAAGATGAGCGGCACGTCGAGGGCTGTTGCCACCGCGAAGCCAAAGAGGATGCCGCCGACGGCCGGCGAGGCGACGAGGTCTACCTTGAGCCCCTCGGGGAGGCGGGCGGCTGCCTCGACCGCGAGCCGATTGGTGAGCCGGGGATGTTCAAGCACCCGGGCGCACTGGATATAGGTGTCTGAGTGTCTCCCGCTCGTCAGGCGGAAATGCCCCGAGCGTATCGCCTCGGTCTCC
>JAIRTN010000093.1 GCA_031254905.1 Coriobacteriales bacterium | reverse complement strand
TACAAGCTGCGTGCTGTCGATGCCGAGGTCGGTGCCAAAGGCCGTTGCCATGCGGATGATGGTGTGTACGCCGTCGATGTAGCAGAAGAAGGCGAGCAGGAAGAACAGCATCTTCTTGTCGGCGATGATGTTTTTGATTGTGCGTCCGAGGCCGATGAGCGATTTTCTTACGGCGTGGGCTTCGGGTGCTTTGAAGTGTATCTGGTGGACGTTTTTGATGAGCGGAAGCGAGAAGACGAGCCACCACAGCGCGGTGATGATGAAGCTGAGTTTGACAGCCAGCGTGCCGTCGATGCCGATGGCGCCGCCGAAGAAGATGAGGGCAACGCAGATGAGGAAGGGGATGAGCGAGCCGACGTAGCCCCACGCGTAACCCTTGGCCGAAACGGAATCATACTTTTCTCTTGTGGTTGCGTCGACGAGAAAGGCGTCGTAGAAAACCATTGAGGAGTTTACGCCGACCGCCGCGATGATGTAGACGATGAGAAAGAGCAGGGCGGTGCTGGGGATGCCGAGGGCCACGCACGCGACAACGCCGGTGCCCACCGTGCCGATGAAGAATTTCTTCTTGTTCTTCTGGTAATCCGCGAGCGAACCGAGAAAGGGCATGAGCAGCGCAACGATGAGGGAGACAATTGTTTCGGCGCGCCCCCACTCAACGACGACCGAGCCTTCGGTAAGCTGGCCGTAGTAAATGGGTATAATCGCGGTTGCCAGCATGACAAAGGCCGAGTTTCCCACGTCGTAAAGCACCCAACTCCACTCTTTTTTGTTCATTCGGTTTGCGCCGCGTTTCGTGAGCATAGGTCCTCCATCTTTCCCGTGCAGGCAATAATCGCATTATCGCTTGCTAGCTTACGCCATTCTGCGGCCAAACTGCGGCCATCTGCCCATGTGTTTTTTGACAGCTCCCACATGTTCTTACCACAATAGACGATTGTTGTAAGAAGTGGAACAACAGATGGCACAGAAACGGTAAACTATGAAGTTGCCTTTGTTTTTTGGATATCTAAAGATGGTTGAGGTGAACACATGCCTGCTCTTTTGACACATAACTATTTTGGGACTGACGTTTTAGCCCGCCTCGGCGAGGAGCTCTTTCCCGCGCACGACGACAAGGCCTTTGCCGAGGAGTTGCGGCGGATTTTCTTGCTGGGCAACCAAGGCCCCGACCCCTTCTTCTTTGCCCTGCGAACCCCTCATCTCGTCGCGAGCAAGCGTTTTGGCTCACGTATGCATCGAGAGAGAAATGGGGAGACAATCGAGGCGCTCAGGCGGCTCGTGGCCTGCCTCTCTGAACCGACGGGCAGCCTACTGACCGCCTATTTGTTCGGCTTCCTTTGCCATTTTACGCTCGACAGTACCGTGCATCCCTTTGTCTATGCCCAGCAACATGCCCTCTGCGACGCGGGCGTCAAGGGGCTTGACCGGCGCGACGGTTCGATAGTGCATGGCCAGATTGAAGCCGACCTCGACATGATGATGCTTTTCCAGCGGCGCGGCGTGAGCATCCGCTCCTATGACTATACCCGCAGCGTCCTCAAGCTGAGCGATAAATCGCTTGCGCTTCTCGATGTGATGTACCAAGCGCTGGCACACGAGGTCTATGCCGCCGATTTGCCCCACGACGCCTTTTCGCGCGGTGTGAAGGACATGCGTCTGACCATCAGCGTACTCTACTCGCCGCGCGGCATCAAACGAAGGGTTTTTGGCAATCTGGAGCGCCTGTTTCGACGTCATAGCCTCGCGCAGGCGATGTCGCCGCGCGCCGACGTGGGAACAACCTGCGACTTCGATAACCACGCATGCGACGCGTGGATAAATCCCTTTACGGATGCGGTTTCCCACGCGAGTTTTGCCGAGTTGTACGCGGAGGCTCTGGAGGCCGCCTGCGCGAATATCGTCGCGCTCAGGGATGGGGAGCCTGTCGCAACCATCACGCGCGGCCTCGATTTTGAGGGTGCTGTTGCTCGGGCATGACAGAGGGCGGCACTGATATGCCTCTCGTTGCGCAAAGGGACGCCGACATCCCTATACCCTCGCACGTGACCTTTGTGCTCGAACGCCTCGAAGCCAGAGGGTTTCCTGCCTATGTGGTTGGGGGTTGCATCCGCGACAGCCTGATGGGCATTCCTCCGCGCGATTGGGATGTCGCAAGCGCGGCTTTGCCCGAAGAAGTCGCGTCGATTTTTGCGGATAGGCGCGTCATCGAAACGGGGAAGCGGCATGGCACGCTTACCGTCTTTTTCTCAAAAGGGCCGGTTGAGGTGACGACCTTTCGCTGTGATGGGGAGTATCTCGACGGGCGCCGCCCCGAGACAGTGCGCTTCATCAACTCCCTCGAAAACGACCTTGCCCGCCGCGATTTTACGATGAACGCCATCGCCTTTCGTCGCAAGGACGGAATCGTTGATTCCTTCGGCGGATGTCGCGACATCGCCGCCAAGGTTTTGCGCTCCGTCGGCGAGCCGGATATACGACTTGCGGAAGACGCCCTTCGCATCATGCGCGCGCTGCGATTTTCCGCCACCCTTGGATTTGACATCGACGAAAGCCTCGCGGCGAGCCTTCACGCAAACGGGAGGCTCCTGACAAGAATCGCGCCCGAACGTATCACCATTGAACTTCTTCGTATGCTCGGCGGCGCGCACGTGTTGCCGGTGTTGCTTGCGTATCCGGATGTATTGGCGGTGGTTGTTCCGGAGATTGCGGCGACGGTCGGGCATGACCAGAAGAATCGGTACCACCGTTATGATGTTTGGGAGCATACCGCGCATGCCGTGGCCGCCGCTCGCCCTGACCCCCTTGTTCGGCTTGCCTTACTCATGCACGATTTGGGGAAGCCGGATTCTTTTTCTACGGACGCGGAGGGGCGCGGGCATTTTTACGGGCACGACAGGAGGGGAGCGGAGATTGCTCGGCGGCGGCTTACGAAGTTGCGTTTGAGCAAAAAGACGGTGGATTGTGTTGCCTGTCTTGTGCGTGAGCATCAAAAGCCTCTTGCGCCTGAGGGTGTGTTGAAGTGGCTCAATTATCTTGGGGAGGAGCGCCTGCGGCTGCTCATAGACATGAAGCGGGGGGATATTGCGGCCCATGCCGATGATGTTGTGGAGGGCGGGTTGGCGAATCTTGACCGCTGTGAGGAGCGTCTTGATGAGCTGATTGCGCAACAGGCGTGCTTTTCTTTGCGTGACCTTGCCGTTGACGGGAATGATATCAAGGAGTTGGGGCTGCCCAAGGGTAGAAGGGTGGGGGAGATGCTGGATGCGCTTTTGGCTGCGGTCTTGGAGGGGGAGGTGGCCAACGAGCGCGCTGAACTGCTTGCCCGCGCCCGTCGATTGCTGGGGTTGTGATGCGGGGGCTGCTGTTTGCGTGGCGTGCCCCTCGGCGGCGGCGCCGTTGGTTGGCTTGGCGGGGGGGGGCGGCGCCGTTGGTTGGCGCCACCCTCCTTCTGTTGGTTGGTTACTGCGGCGAAGCGCCTTACTCGCTGAGCGGCATTTCGATGACTACGATATGTGCGTCCTCGAGCGCTTCGACCGTGACGTCCTGCGAGCGTATCTCGATGGCGTCGCGCGCGTGTAGGCCGATGCCATCGACGCGTGCCTTGCCTTCGGCGACGACCAGATAGGCCTGCCGGTCGGGCTTTACTTCAAAGGGCAGGGAGGTGCCCGCCGAGAGCCAGCCAGCGTAGGCGTTGATGTCCTGATGGATTTTTATGGGTGCCGTGGATGTGGAGTTTTCAACCCCTGTTGCGATGGGCAGCCAGCAATCGATGCGCGCGTCCCAGTCGAAACGATAGTCGCCGTAGTTTGGCGGGTAGTCGTTTTGGTCTGCGAATATCCAAATCTGGAAGAAGCGCAGGGGATTCTTGCCTCTGTTATGCTCGCTGTGCCAAACGCCGGTGCCCGCGCTCATGTACTGGACCTGCCCGCGCGTGAGCACCTGCTCGTTGCCCATGCTGTCTGCGTGGCTGAGTTCGCCGTCGACGACGTAGCTGATGATTTCCATGTTCCTGTGCGGGTGCATCTCAAAGCCCGTGTCGGGCATGACCAAGTCGTCATTTAACACGCGCAGAACC